>CAIXLU010000062.1 GCA_903920315.1 uncultured Oscillochloris sp. | reverse complement strand
GCCTCCTGCCTCCTGCCTCCTGCCTCCTGCCTCCTGGCCCCGGTACGAACGTCTAGGAACCGTAGCGAATGGGGACGAGTGGATCGCGCTCGTCAGCGGATAGGTCAGCGGTTGGCACGGGTTCCTCCGGCGGTGCGGCGATACGCCGCTGCGCGGCCTCGGCGATCTGGCGGCGCAGGTCGGCGGCCTGCTCCTTGACGGCCTGACGGGCGATAGCGAACGCCTGAGCCGTCACCTCGTGGGGGTCGGTGGTGTCGGCTTCCTCGGCGCTGACGGCGAGGGTGATCATGGCCTCGAAACCGGCCCAGTCGTCTTTGCGCACCTGATATTTACGGCTGTAGCGGACACTCACGCTGGCGATGGTTGGCATGGGGTTGCTCCGTCTCTACGGGGTACCCAGGCTGAGCCTGGATACCCCGATGCTTCCTGAATTAGCGTCGGCCTCGGATGGTCGGTTCGGAAGTGGCATCCTCGGCGCTGGCATCCGATGACAGTCCATCATCGCCGGTGATCGGGAACTCCTTTGCCCACGCCTGGACACCTGCCCAGGCAGCCGTAGCCGCATCCCAGACATCCGCTGGACGCCAGCGCGAGCGCAGGTACTCGATGGTCAGATCCTCGGGGTGCCGACTCACCAGTGGCGTTACCGTCGCGGTGGTACGCACCACATGGACACAACCGACAAACTCTCATCATTCGGGCGCGGTTGACATTGCGGGCGGCGTAGTCCACACCACAGAGCGGCTTCCTTGCGTATACCGTCAGGGCGTCCAGAACACCTCAGGAGCGGTTGCACGCACACCTCGGTACGATTACAAGGGTGATGGGTGCCGACGCTCTACGGCAGCAGATATCCACTCGGCGGTACGGTGGGTCATCTCGCGGGCGGGCAATTTGCACCAGGTTGTGAGCGGCATATCTTCGTGGGGAAGTACCTCGACCGGGGGCACCTCGACCTGCACCTTGACCAAACATACACATTTTGCACGTAGGTATTAGTCGAAAGGACGCCGACACTACCCACAACCTCTCATCATCCGGACACGGTTGACGTTGCGGGCGGCGTAGTCCACACGACGCCGTATGGTACACGGATGGATTTTCTTTCCAATGAGAGAAAGGCTCTTGCGCGATCACCAAAGTGCGTAAGAGTCCTTTCCCTGTGTTGCAGTACATGCAACAGCCTCACCGTACTGTGAGTTCAGTGGAAACTGAGCAATACAGGAGGTGAGCCAATGTTTGGCAGCAAACAGGGCAAGCAGGATCGTCTGGGACAGTACACAGAGCTGTTGGGTGAGGATGATCTCTCGCAGGCAGAGCTGGCGCGGCGACTGGGTGTGCCGCGCTCGGTCGTTATGCGCGACCTTGCCGATCTCCACGATCAGGGTGTCTTGATCGAGGAAGACGATGAGGGAAAGATTCGACTCTCTCGTCGCTGGTGGAAATAATGAGCAACAACGTTATGAGATTATTTACAAAATCACCGCCATGTTGTTGCTATTTTCCGCAGCGGCGTATGCTATGCTCAAGGGCAAGGAGGATCATGATGACCCGCGCATTTGCCAAATCCAACCGCATTGGCCAAGTTGAGCGTTTGCTACTGAATAGCCGTGTGCCGCTCTCTCAAGCCGAAATCGCCCGTCGCTGTGAGGTGCATCGCTCAACCATTGGTCGTCTCATCCAGGATATGATCGAAGAGGGAATCCCGATACGTACAACTGAGGATGACCTGATCTTTATCGAGCGCACCGCCTACATCAGCAAGATCCACTTGAAACTGCACGAGGCGCTGTCCACCTTCCTGGCCTGTCGGCTGTTGGCGCGCTACAGCGACAAGCCCAACGCGCATACCGTGACAACCCTGGAGAAGCTTGGTGTCTCGCTCCAGGCGGTGATGCCGGCCCTGGGCCAGCATATCGGCGGCACAACGACCGCACTCCATGACCGGCTGCCCAAAGAGGCCAGCGACTATCAGCGCACACTGGAGAAGCTGACTGAGGCATGGGCCGAGGGCGTGAAGGTACGGATCTGGTATCGCCCGCTTAAGGCACGCAAGGCATTTCAGCATACCTTCGCGCCTTACTTTCTGGAGCCGTCGGCCATTGGCTATAGCACCTATGTGATCGGCCTCGCTGAGCCGCCGAACGCTATCCGCACCCGCAAACTGGAGCGCATTGAGCGCATTGAGGTTACTGATGAGCCGTTCACCGTGCCACCCGACTTCGACGCGAACGCCCTGCTGGCGGGAGCCTGGGGAATCTGGTTTGATGAGGGCGACCAACCCACCACGGTGCGGCTGCGCTTCAGCGGCGACCAAGCGATGCGGCGGGTGGGTGAGACGGTATGGCATCCCTCGCAGCGAACCGAGCCTGACCCCGATGGCGGACTGCTCTGGACGGCGGAAATTGATGAGCCGAAGGAGATGCTGCCCTGGATCAGGGGTTGGGGCGCTGACTGCGAGGTGCGGGAGCCACTGGAGTTGCGCGATCAGGTGATGGGCGAGATCCGGCGGCAGATGCGGGCGTATGCGCTCGGTACGGACGAGCGCTCGACCGATGCGCTGGTCGCTCACACACCGCCGCCAGGTGGAGGGGGATGGCACCTGCTGGTGGATCACCTTACCCGTGTCGCGGAGCTGGCGCGTGGCTTCGCCGAGCCCTTCGGTGCTGGCCCGCTGGCCTATCAACTCGGACTATGGCACGATGTAGGTAAGGCTAACCCCGCCTTTCAGGCATACCTGCGGCGATGCCACGCTGACCCGAAGCAGAAGGGGCGAGGGCCGGATCATAAGGCGGCAGGGGCTGCGCTTGCCGAGCAGCATATGCCGCCGGCCCTGGCGCTGCTGATGCAGGGTCACCACGGCGGGCTGCACACCATCACTGACTGTAAAACATGGCTGGATATGCGGCAGAAAGAGGACGGCGATGTGATCCCAGCGGCGATCACGCAGATGCGTCAGTTGCTCGCTAATTTCGATCCAGCGAGCCGACTACCCGCGCCACCCTATCTGCGCGATCAGCGTTCGTTTGAGTTTTTCTTGCGCATGCTCTTCTCGACCCTGGTTGACGCCGACTTCCTGGATACTGAGGCGCACTTCCAACAGAATAAGGCCAAGCTGCGCGACTCTGATGTTACGCTTGTCGATCTGCTGGCTCGCTTCGAGTTCAGTCAAACTGAGATGACAAGCCGCGATGACACAGAGGTAAACCATGCGCGTGACAAGCTATACCACGCATGTATTGCCGCAGCAGAGCAACCCCCTGGCCTGTTTCGCCTAGCCATTCCCACCGGCGGAGGCAAGACTCGCTCCGCAATGGCGTTTGCCCTGCGCCACGCACTCAAGCATGGCCAAAAGCGGATCATTGTGGCCGTACCCTTTATTAGCATCACCGAGCAGACCGCCGATGTCTACAGGGACATCTTTCAGACAGAAGATGATGACCGAGTAGTGCTGGAACACCACAGTGGCGACTCGCGCCACAGCGAGGTAGATGACTACAGCCCGCAGGAGCGATGGAAACGATTGGCGGCTGAGAACTGGGATGCGCCGATTGTGGTGACAACCACGGTGCAGCTCTTTGAGAGCCTATTCGCCAACCAGACCGGGCGCTGCCGCAAGCTGCACCGCATGGCTGGCAGTGTGATTATTCTTGATGAGGTGCAGGCGCTGCCGCCGCATCTGCTCACCCCCATCCTCGACGGATTAAAGCAGCTCTGCACGAACTACGGCACCACGGTGGTACTCTCCACCGCTACCCAGCCCGCCTTCGAGAGCATCCCGGCATTTTCCGACCTCGCCGCCCGCGAGATTGTGCCCGATGCGACGCGCTGGTTCGCCGCGCTCAAGCGTGTTGCCTACGACTGGCGGGTCGCTAATCAGATGAGTTGGTTCGAGGTGGCCGAGTTGCTGCGCGGCGAGCGGCAATCCCTAGCGGTGGTAAACACCAAAAAGGACGCACTGGCCCTGCTGGATGCACTGGGCGACTCTGATGCGCTGCATCTCTCAACGTTGCTCTGCGGCGCGCATCGCCGCGAGGTGATTGCCACCGTCAAGGAACGCCTATCTAACGGCCAGCCCTGCCGCCTCGTCTCGACCCAGGTGATCGAGGCGGGCGTCGATCTCGACTTCCCGCTAGTGCTGCGGGCGATGGGGCCGCTCGACCGGGTCATCCAGGCAGCCGGACGCTGCAACCGTGAGGGCAAGCTACCAGGACTCGGTCAGGTGATTGTCTTCGATCCAGTCGAGGGCGGATTGCCACCTGGCCCGTATAAAGCCGCCACCAACATCACCCGCGCCATGATTGGCACAGGTACTCTCGACCCGGACAGCCCCGAGGAGGTGCGGCGCTACTTCCGTCAGGTCTTCGCGACGCTCAACCTTGACACGCACAAGATCCAGGCGCTGCGCGAGGGTCGGGACTTCCCACAGGTGGCCGCGCAATTCCGTATGATCGAGGACGATACCGAGAGTGTGATCGTCACGAGCTACGGCAGCGCTGCCGGGCGCGAGTTGGTGCGGGCCGACATCGCGGCGCTCCAGGCCAACCCAACTCGCGCCCGCGAGATTTTGCGCCGCCTGCAACCCTATATGGTCGCCCTGCGTCGCGATCTGGCGCGGCGCTACCGCACCTCCGGACTGATTGGCGATCTACTCCACGGTGATTCGCTCCCCGATGTCGGCATCTGGCATGGGGTTTACCACGAAACCCATGGGCTTGTCCCCGATGATGATCGCTCGCTGCTGATTATTTAGATCTTGACAGCACTATGGAGGTAGGCTATGCTGAGTCCAGCGTGAATGCTTTTATTTAGTGGATGTACAAGCATTTCATGAGGATTGAAACTATTTCGTGGATGTACACAGGGGATTGAAACTATTTCGTATGTACACAAGGAGGCGCTATGTCCGACTACGACGCCCCGCTGGCCGTGCGGGTCTGGGGCGACTTGGCTTGTTTTACACGGCCCGAAATGAAGGTGGAACGGGTGAGCTATCCGGTGATGACGCCCTCGGCGGCGCGTGGGGTGCTGGAGGCGATTTTCTGGAAGCCGGAGTTTCACTGGCAGGTGCAGGAGATTCATGTGCTGAGGCCGATTAGTTACTTCTCGATCCTACGGAACGAGATCAACACGCGCCAGAGTGAGCGCACTGCTGCTGGGTGGCAACGCGAGGGTGGCGGCTATGATGCCGCAGGCGACCGCGCCCAGCGCCATACGTTGGCCCTGCGCGATGTGGCCTACCTGATCACGGCGCAGGTGCGGTTGCGACCCCACGCCGACGCCGACCCGGCCAAATACCGCGACCAGTTCCGCCGTCGGGTGGCCGCTGGCCGCTGTTTTGCTACACCTTTCCTGGGCTGCCGTGAGTTCTCGGCTACCTTCGCCGAGCCTGACGGCAGCGAGCGACCGATTGACCTGACAGACAACCTCGGCCCGATGTTGTTAGATCTGGACTACGCGCCGGATGGCTCCGGGCGCGGCAGGCCGCGCTTCTTCGAGGCCCAGCTTGTGGACGGCGTGCTGCGCGTGCCCGCCCGCCCACTGCCAGTGGAGGCATAGATGCTGCTCAGACGACTGAAGGAATACGCCGACGAACGCATGGACATGCCACCGACGCTCTACAGCGAGACACCGGTGCGCTACATCATCGAGCTAGACGCGGCGGGACGGCTGCTCACCCCCCAGCCTACCGATACCGCTGACCCTTCCAGCCCAAGCACGAAGCGGGGACAGCGCTACCTGATGCCGCAGGTGACGCGGGCCGCTGGTATTAAGCCACTTCTGCTTGCCGATAAGTCCGACTACACGCTTGGAATCGGTGGCGAGAACGCAAAGCCGGATCGCGTCCGTGCGTGCAACCAAGCATATGTGGAATTGCTTATTCGCTGTGCCAAACAGACCGTCGAACCTGCGGTACAGGCGGTCGTGGCCTTTCTTGCCGACGAGCCGACTAGCAAGCTTCACCTGCCGGATGAGTTCGATTACGGCGCAACGATTGCCTTTCGGGTTGATGGCACCTTCCCGACCGACCTCGCAGCAGTACGCGCCTTTTGGGCTACCGAACACGACCCTGGAGCAGTCGGTGCCACCGTGATGCAGTGCGTCATCTGTGGCCAGGAGCGCCCGGTACTTGACCGGCTTCAGGGGAAGATCAAAGGCATCCCCGGCGGGCAAATGTCCGGCACCTCGATCGTCTCCGCAAATGCTGGTGCCTTCGAGTCTTATGGCTTAGAGGCGTCGTTAATTGCCCCGACGTGCGCCGACTGCGGCGAGCGCTTCACCAAGGCGCTCAACCATCTGATCAGCGACAGTCAGAGCCATACGAGGCTTGGTGGGGCGATCTTTGTCTACTGGACGCGCAAGGAGGTAGGCTTTGATCTGTATGAGCCGCTTGATAAGCCGCAGCCGCAGCAAGTTCAGGATCTGATCACGAACTTCCTCAAGGGGAAGCCCCAGCCGGGGGTAGATGACACCGCCTTCTATGCGACGACGCTCTCGGCCAGCGGCGGGCGGGCGGTCATCCGTGACTGGATCGACACTACCGTCGGTGAGGCGAAAGCCAACTTGGCCCGCTGGTTTTTACGCCAACAGATCGTGGATGCGTATGGCGCGACGGCCAGCCCGCTCAGTCTCTACGGGCTGGCCGTCGCCACCGTGCGCGAGTCCAAGGATCTGCCAACGACGACACCTCGCACCCTGCTGCGGGCGGCGCTCACCGGAGCGCCGCTGCCGCTGGGCATGCTCTACCAGGCGGTACGGCGCAGTCGGGCTGAACAAGATGTCACCCACGCCCGCGCCGCTCTGATCACCCTGGTACTCCGTAGCCAGTCACCCGAGATACAGGAGGATAGGATGTCTGCTCTCGACCCTCAGAACACCGCGCCCGCCTACCTTTATGGTCGCCTACTCGCCGTGCTTGCTGATGTGCAGGAGGCTGCGATTGGCAAGGCGATGATCATTGACCGCTTCTACGGTACCGCCTCGTCTGCCCCCGCCTCGGTCTTTGGACGCTTGCTGCGCGGTGCTCAGCCCCACCTCTCCAAGCTTGAGCGCGACCGGCCCGGCGCTGAGGCAGCCCTCCAGCAGCGCCTAGAGGAGGTGATGGCTGGGATTGACAGCTTCCTGCCAATCCTCACCCTAGAGCAGCAAGGTCTCTTCGCCCTGGGCTTTTATCACCAGCGCGCAAACGACCGCGCCGAGCGCAAGGCCGCCGCCGAGCGCAAGAAGAACGCCGCCGCGTAGTCAGTAATCATCAGCACTAGCAGGAGTACCTATCCTATGACCTCCCCAATCATTAACGACATCGCCCGCCGCCACGACTTCGTTATGCTCTTTGAGGTGACGGACGGCAACCCCAACGGCGACCCCGACGCGGGTAATTTGCCCCGCGTTGACCCCGAGACCATGCAGGGTCTGGTAACGGATGTAGCCCTCAAGCGCAAGGTGCGCGACTACGTCGATCTGGCGCGTGGCACCGAGCAACGCTACAAAATCTACGTGCAGCACGAGGCATACCTGACCGATACGCGCCGCCGCGTCTTTAGTGCGCGGGCGTCGGAGCAGAAGAGCGTCCCGATGAACGATGGGCGCAAATGGATGTGCGAGGAGTTTTTCGACGTCCGCATGTTCGGCGCGGTGATGAGTATGAAGGAGTTTAACGCGGGCCAGGTGCGCGGGCCGATCCAGCTAACCTTCGCCCGCTCGATCAACCCGATCACTCCGCTCGACATCGCCATCGTCGGGCCAGCCCAGAACTCCAAGCAAACCAAGAGCGCCGAGGGCGACGAGTCCGACAAATTCGGCACGATGGGCCGCAAGACGCTCGTCCCCTACGGCCTCTACCGCGCCCACGGCTTCTTCAACCCGCACTTTGCCAAGCAGACCGGCGTGATTGACGAGGATCTGGCCCTCTTCTGGCAGGCGCTCCAGGTGATGTGGGACACCGACCGCTCGGCCTCACGCGGGATGATGTCTTGCCGTGGCCTCTACATCTTTAGCCATGAGTCGAGCCTGGGCAATGCGCCGACGCACACGCTTTTTGACCGCATCCAGGTCGCCCGGCGTGAGAACGTGGTCGCCCCGCGCAGTTTCGGTGACTATGCGGTGACGGTAGATGCCGCCGCGCTGCCCGAGGGTGTGAGCTTGACCACGCTGGTAGGCAACTGACAGACTACCAGCACACCTACCTGGCGGCGCACCCGGCTCGAAAGCCGGGTGCGGATTGAAACGGAGGCGTCACTGATCGCCCTGTCGCACCCGGCCTCAGCGCCGGGTGAGGATTGAAACACCGGGACGGTCTTTTGCCCCGGCGCACGGGCACCAAGTAGCACCCGGCCTCAGCGCCGGGTGAGGGTTGAAACAAACCTCTATGCGCTCCTACGAGCCGAGTGCGCAGCGGGGCTAGAGAGTGTGGGCCTCGATCCACAGGTCGGCTATCTGCACGCCCTACGACCTGGCCGACCCGCACTGGCCCTTGATCTCATGGAGGAGTTTCGTCCGGTTCTCGCTGACCGGCTGGCGATTGCCCTGATCAACCTGCGCCAGGTGCAGGCCGATCACTTCGACCATCTGCCGGGTGGCGCAGTGAATCTGAACGACGAAGGGCGGCGTCAAGTGCTCCAGGCATATCAGAAACGTAAGGAAGAAGAAGTGCATCACCGCGTGATCGATCAGAAGGTGCCGCTGGGATTGATCCCCTACATCCAGGCTCGGCTGCTGGCCCGCCACCTGCGTGGCGACCTAGAAGAATACCCGCCCTACCTGGTACGGTGAACGATGGAAATCCTCGTCACCTACGATGTGAATACCGAGACGGCTGAGGGGCGGCGACGTCTCCGGCGGGTCGCCAAGGTCTGTGAGAAATACGGCCAGCGCGTCCAGAATTCCGTCTTCGAGTGCGTGGTCAATAGCGCCCAGATGGCCAGTTTAACGCACGAACTTGGCCAGGAGATTGACACAACACTCGACAGCCTGCGCATCTATCGCCTTCAAGAGCCACGATCACGCTACGTCCAGTCGCTGGGACGGAGTCTGACTCATGATCAACGCGAGCCACTGATCATCTGAGGCGAGATCATGACGGATCGGGTCACGAGATAGCGTGACATGTAAACGCGGACGGGGAATGATACACTATCATCAGGAGGTTCGCGCAGGAAATCAGAATTTTTTGCGCCGTCGCCCCCGGTTTTCGCGCCGGGTGAGGATTGAAATGGTTCCAGACGGTGGCGAAGTCAAGACCGTTAGGCGTCGCACCCGGCTTTCGATCTGGGTGAGGATTGAAATGGTGGCTAAAATTGGCATCAAGGGCCACTGATCGGCGATTTTGGGCCGTCGCACCCGGCTTTCGCGCCGGGTGAGGGTTGAAATATTGATCTGCTTCTGGTGCCGCCACACTTGCCACGGTCGCACCCGGCTTTCGCGCCGGGTGAGGGTTGAAATCGGGATAGTAGCGGGAGGCGTGCAGCACGCCGCCGGTCGCACCCGGCTTTCGCGACGGGTGAGGGTTGAAATCCGAGGTGAACTTGATCCTCCCTGTCGCCAACCAGCCGTCGCACCCGGCTTTCGCGCCGGGTGAGGGTTGAAATTCAGTAATCATCATCAAAAGCAACGAAACGTTGCACAAGTCGCACCCGGCTTTCGCGCCGGGTGAGGGTTGAAATTCTAGGTAGCATACTCTATGGGTAATACCGTACAGATGTCGCACCCGGCTTTCGCGCCGGGTGAGGGTTGAAATCCTTTGGTATCGCTCTCGGTATCTGGCTTGTCCTAGGTCGCACCCGGCTTTCGCGCCGGGTGAGGGTTGAAATCCGTAGCAATACGACGTTTACCAGTGACGTATTCGAGTCGCACCCGGCTTTCGCGCCGGGTGAGGGTTGAAATGCCAATGGGCGTTCGCACAGCGGGCAGACGCCATGAGTCGCACCCGGCTTTCGCGCCGGGTGAGGGTTGAAATATCGCTCCAGCGGGGCGAGCTGGCGGGGCCGCTTGCTGGTCGCACCCGGCTTTCGCGCCGGGTGAGGGTTGAAATTTCCAAAACACGACGTACATGCGGTCGCGGCTCGTCGCACCCGGCTTTCGCGCCGGGTGAGGGTTGAAATGTGGCCCAAGGAACACGCACCAACTGAGCCGGTGAGGTCGCACCCGGCTTTCGCGCCGGGTGAGGGTTGAAATATCGAGCGGCGGAGCTTTCTCTACGAGCTCCGCGTCGCACCCGGCTTTCGCGCCGGGTGAGGGTTGAAATTGTTACGTTATGCGTTACGCTACAACCGCACCAAGTCGCACCCGGCTTTCGCGCCGGGTGAGGGTTGAAATCGGCTCCAGCGGCTCCAGCGGCTCCAGCGGCTCCAGTCGCACCCGGCTTTCGCGCCGGGTGAGGGTTGAAATCACGAAGAACGTTTGGCACTGGCAGGCGTCGCGAACGTCGCACCCGGCTTTCGCGCCGGGTGAGGGTTGAAATAAGTAGAGTGGCTTCAACTGTTGGCGACCGACGCGTCGCACCCGGCTTTCGCGCCGGGTGAGGGTTGAAATGTGTTCCGTATGCCAGCAACGCCGCCATTGACGCAGTCGCACCCGGCTTTCGCGCCGGGTGAGGGTTGAAATTGGGCGTTGTTTGGGCCGATGCTGGCGACGTTCGCTGTCGCACCCGGCTTTCGCGCCGGGTGAGGGTTGAAATGCAAACCGTCAGGATATTGCAGGTGTGCTACCGGGGTCGCACCCGGCTTTCGCGCCGGGTGAGGGTTGAAATTGGAGTATCTGGCCCGCGCTCGTGGCCACGTTCGCGTCGCACCCGGCTTTCGCGCCGGGTGAGGGTTGAAATGCGTATTCGTCCGGCTTATCGCGAACGGTGTCAAAGTCGCACCCGGCTTTCGCGCCGGGTGAGGGTTGAAATCGTAACGAACGGCACAGGTACTAAGGCGCGTCGGGCGTCGCACCCGGCTTTCGCGCCGGGTGAGGGTTGAAATCGCCAGCTTGATCATGTACGGCTTCCCGCTCTTGTCGCACCCGGCTTTCGCGCCGGGTGAGGGTTGAAATCTTGTGATCGCACATGCGGCATGTCCAGTACAGGTCGCACCCGGCTTTCGCGCCGGGTGAGGGTTGAAACCGCTGCGCGACTACGAATCGGCGAAAATGATCGAAGTCGCACCCGGCTTTCGCGCCGGGTGAGGGTTGAAACGGGACATGATGACGCTTCTGATCTATGTCTACTTGGTCGCACCCGGCTTTCGCGCCGGGTGAGGGTTGAAACATGGCGTTCGTCTTGAGCTTGATCTGATCGAACGTCGCACCCGGCTTTCGCGCCGGGTGAGGGTTGAAACCAGTCACACTTGATCTGGATGCGCTGAAAGGGCGGATGTCGCACCCGGCTTTCGCGCCGGGTGAGGGTTGAAACGATATTGTGCAGTTGCCGATCCGTCAGGCGCACATCGTCGCACCCGGCTTTCGCGCCGGGTGAGGGTTGAAACAAATCCAGATCGAAGCGATCTGGCCCCAGTCTATGATGTCGCACCCGGCTTTCGCGCCGGGTGAGGGTTGAAACGTGTGTTGAGGCAGAGTCGGCAATGGTTGCCCGGTGTCGCACCCGGCTTTCGCGCCGGGTGAGGGTTGAAACCTGCTCGGCGGTGAGGCGCGAAACCTCCCACGTGAGTCGCACCCGGCTTTCGCGCCGGGTGAGGGTTGAAACCCTCCAGCGTGCCCCCGCGTCCCGCACGCCGGGGGATGTCGCACCCGGCTTTCGCGCCGGGTGAGGGTTGAAACGGAATCATTGTCCGCAAGCAATGCACGACCCGCTCAAGTCGCACCCGGCTTTCGCGCCGGG
>CAIXLU010000061.1 GCA_903920315.1 uncultured Oscillochloris sp. | reverse complement strand
TATTTGCCGACCCGTCAATCTACCGCCAGATGCGGCGGCGTTCATGGACCCAGACGCGAGGTGTGGCGTGACAACAGAGATACCCACCTTCGTCAACGAACTCCGCGCCCGGCTCGACACGCTGGGCGCGCCGAAGAACGATACCGAGCGGCTGCTCTTCTCGGAAGTGGGCCGTCAGTTGATGAGAGCCGATCAAACGCGCTCTCAGCTCCCACGGGTACGCGGCTACACACACGCTGATTGTCTACGGATCATCGGAGAGGCGGAAGGAACCGCTGACGGTGTGCTATATGCGATTGAGACGTTTAGGGGAGTACGACATGCTTGATCTAGCCGAACTGCGGAGCATGCGCGAGGTACAGGCAGTGTTCCACTTGATCGCGAAGCCCAAGAGTGACCTAGTTCTGCTCTGCCAGCGCCTCGGCATCAGGCCATCGCGCAGAGACGAGTCAATAGACCTGGTGTGCGCCATTTTGGATCATACCCACCCGCGCCGAGAGCATTCAGAGGAGATTCTGTGATGGGTGATCGCATGCACCAGCCCTGTCCCCGATGTGGCGGTCAAGATCGATTCTACCGCGTGTCAAATCCCAAGCACGGCGGCGATCCGTTTTGGAACTGCAATCAATGCAGTTATAAAGAATACGACTGTCACGGCGCTTCATCAGGCACGGAATATCACGGATCGAGTGTGTCTCTCGCGCACGCAGAAGAGCCAGCAAAACCCACTCCCGCCCCTAAGCCGCATTACACCAGCCTTGCCGAGTATGCCCAGGCCCACGGGTTGACCTGTGACGATCTGGCCCGATGGGGATGGAAAGAGGCGAAGCGCAGCGGCTTTCTTGTCTTTCAGTTTCCGACTGACACCGGCAACCGCTACCGCTATGCCGACGCAGATCGCGCTGGCCGCAAGTATGACAGCGATACGGGCTATCAGAACTGCTGGTATGGACTGAATGAGGCGATAGCACGCTCAGGAGATTGTCTGGTGCTGTGCAATGGCGAAGTCTCTACCATTACGGCTCAGTCGCGTGGGGTGGCTGCCTGTTGCATCACCGGGGGTGAGAAGTCCACGATCCCGCCCGCCCTGTTAACCGAGCTGATTACCGCGTGGGGCGGGCCGATCATCCTGGCGTATGACTGCGATAAAACCGGAAGGAACGCCGCGCTTGGGCAACTCGCGCAACTTCGCGCCGCCCGTGTTGACGTGCGAGCGGTTGACCTTGGGGGATCGGACGGCTTTGACCTGGCGGACTTCTGCCGCCTGCATGACGATCACGCCGCTGAAGCGCTTTTCTCTTGTCCCGACCTGCCCAGCGCGGCTCCGGCCAGCGCCACCAACGCCATGAACCTGCCCGATGATACCCCCGAACCCTGGGAGCCGCCCCTCTCCCTGGGCCGCGCTACCGAGGCGCTCCCTCCCTTTCCCACTCAGGCGCTCCCTGGCTGGCTGCGTGCGTATGTAGATGCGGTAGCCACTGCGACCCAAACCCCGCCCGATATGGCGGCAACCCTGGCCTTGTCCGTGGTCGCCGTCACCTGCCAGCGGCGCACGCGGGTACAGATCCGCGCCGACTGGTCCGAACCGACGAACCTGTACACCCTGGTGGCGATGCCGCCCGCGAACCGGAAGAGCGCGGTATTTGCCGCCCTGGTACGACCCGTGGAAGCCTATGAGGCCGAACAAATCGCACGGGTAGCGCCCGAGCGTGCCAGCGCTGCATCAGATCTGGCCGTGCTGGAGGCGCGGTTGAAGGATGCGCAGAAAGACGCGGGGGGACGAAAGAAGGCGGAATCAGAGGTCGCATCACAAGCCATTGCCCAACAGGATGCCCGCGATATTGCCGCTGAGATTGCCACGTTTCGGGTACCGGCCCTGCCTCGGTACATTGTGAGCGACATTACCCCTGAGAAGATGGCCAGTATGCTCTGTGAGCAGGATGGCCGTATGGCCGTCCTCGATGCTGAGGGCGGATTCTTTGACATCCTGGCGGGCCGATACTCCAGCGGCGCGCCCAACATAGACGCGGTTCTCAAGGGGCACGCGGGCGATACCTTGAGAGTAGACCGAGGATCGCGGCCCTCGGAGTTCATCACCGCGCCCGCCCTCACCCTCGGTCTGGCGGTTCAGCCAGCGGTACTGGAAGGATTGGCCGAATCTCCATCCTTTCGGGGCCGAGGTCTGCTTGGTCGCGTTCTCTACTGTCTGCCCGGATCGCCCGTAGGAGGGCGGTCGTTTGATGCCCCGACCATCCCCCCGCGTATCTCCAGCGACTATGACTCCCACATCACGGCGCTGTTAGCCCGTTCGGTGGAGGGAGAGTCGGATGTATTGACCCTCTCCGCAGGCGCAATGAACGAACTGCGCATCCTTCACAACTGGCTTGAACCGCAGTTAGGCGAAGATGGCGAGCTGGGGACACTGGCTGATTGGGCCGGAAAGCTATTGGGGGCGGTCGCTCGTATCGGCGGGCTGTTGCATATGGCCCAGCACGGCCCTGCAGGGGTTGAGCGACAGATCGCCGCCCCCACGATGGCCGATGCGGTACAGATCGGGCGCTACTACCTCGCCCACGCACAGGCAGCCTTCGGGCTGATCGGATCCGACCCCCAGGTAGCACAGGCTCAGAAGGTGTGGCGGGCCATACAGAAGGATGGGAGGGCCATCATATCCAAGCGAAATATTTGGCTCATTGTACGTCCCATGACTGTTGATGAACTAGACGCGCCGATAGGGATGCTCGTAAAGCATGGATACTTGCGACTTTCCACGCCTCTCCCGGCAAACTCCAAGGGAGGTCGCCGACCTTCGCCCGATTACGAAATCAACCCGCTACTCCTTGATCTAAATGATCTAAATGATCAGAACTCACCAAAAGACACGGTCACAACCTTCACGCCGGTAGGTTTAGCCAGTTCTGATCATTTAGATCATTTAGATCAAGCCCCCGATACTCACAACGCGCCTGATCCAGCCCCTGACGACCTGCCTTCAACTGTCGAGGAATGCCTCGCGCTGATGGCTGCCGAGGGATTCAGCAAACCTCTGGCGAAATCCAAGCCGGGCCATGAACTGGCGAATCTGCACGAATACATCCGGCGGCGGCGTGCAGCCCGCCGCTAACAGAAGGAAATCGCCATGACCATCCTCCGCATCCTCCGTGATGCCCCAAGCCCATACCCGGCTCCGCTGCTCATCACCTACGAAGAGGCGGCGCAAACGCTCGGTGGGCCCAAGAAGCCCGTCAGCACACGCCACATCGAGCGCCTTGTGAAAGCCAGACAGCTACGCGCCGTTGGCACAGGCCGCGCCCGTCGAATCGTCTACGCCAGTATCCTGGCCTACATCGAGCGAGAGAGCAATGGGTAAACGCGCAAAAGGTGAGGGTACCATCTTCTACAGCAAGGCACGGGGGAAGTGGGTCGCCCAGCTTCCCGTTGGGCCTGACGGGCGACGGCACATGCGAACCACCGATACGGAAGCCGAGGCGCTCAAACTCCTGCGCCAGATGCGTACCGATCAGGAAGCCGGTCGCGATCTCTCGCGCCAGGCCGAGAGCGTGAAAGAGTTGCTTGACGACTGGCTAGAGACCATGAAGCCGATGATCCGCAAACCTACACTTACATCCTACCGGGTGGGGTGCAAACACATCACCGACAAGATTGGCAAGGTGAAGGCCCAGGATGTCACGACTGATATGGTTCAGCGGGTAGCAAACGCCCTCACGAACGACGGCATAGGGCCAGCCACCGTGAGGGCGGCGCTTGTGAGGCTGCGATCTGCCTATGATCTGCTCATCCCTGAGCGGTACAGCTACAACCCCGTCAATTGGCGCAAACTCAAACTCCGCAAGACGACCAACCCAGAGCGTAAACCCCTCGACGCACGGCAGTTACGGCTGCTGCTGTTGGCCAGCACAGACCTTGATGATCGTGGGGGAGATGTCCGCTGGGCGGCGGGCATCTGGCTGGCCGGATTGCTCGGGATGCGTCGCGGAGAAATACTCGGGCTATGCTGGTGCGATATAGATTTTGAGCGCTCAGAGCTCCAGATACGCCAGCAGCGGGCCGGGGGTTCAGAGAGCATTTTCAGCCCGCCCAAGACGCCTCAGAGCCAGCGAACAATCCCCATTGGGCCACAGCTCAAGGCATTACTCACGGGTCTATGGAAAAATCAGCAGGCCGAGCGGAGGATGCGAGGGGAAACGTGGAAAGAGCATGGCCTGGTGCTGTGTCACGAAGATGGACGACCGCCGATGGTAGGCATGCTGGCAAAGCAACTCGATCTGCTATCGGACAAACTCGGCATACTCCACATTAACCCGCACCTGCTCAGGCACTCAGTGGCGACGATGCTGGACGAGCTAGGCTATTCTGAAACGATTATCGGGGCCATCTTGGGACACACGGCAGGAAAGAGTAGCACACGGCGCTACACACACGCCCGCGATAAAGCCATGTATCGGGCGATTGAGGCGGTTGAAGGGGAGATCTTGGGAGGGATACAGGAGGCTGAAAAAGCAGCTTTTTAGGCGCATTGCATACACCGTTGCATACTGAGCAGTAACAGAACTACGGAATAGCGCATCAGGATGCGGAGGAGGTAAGAAAAGCGACCGATTATGCTATAATCGCCCGCGTCATGCACACAACACCCTCCCCGATAGAGATGAGTACAGCGGTGACATGTCAATCTCACTGGCTAGAGCGTATCGTTCTGCCGCTCGGCTTGTTCGCCATTGCCCTGGCGCTGCGCGTCTGGGTCGTTGGTAATGGCCTGCCCTACGTTGAACATGTGGATGAACCTGCCGTGCTGGAGGTGGCGATCCGCATGGTACGCGATGGCGATTTTAGTCCACATATTTTCCGCTATCCCTCGCTTTACTACGATCTGCTGGCCGCCACCACCAAGCTGCATGTCTGGTGGGGCATCGCTGTGGGACTATATCACTCCGACCAGGACGTTCCCTTCAAGAACAACGGTGTCACCAGCGTACCCGCACTGTACATCTGGGGCCGTACGCTCACCGCGATCATGGGTGCGGCCAGCGTACCCGCCATCCTCGCCCTCGGTCGGCGCATGTTCGACCGGCGCGTTGGCTTACTGTCCGCTGTCGCACTGATGGTGATGGTCTTCCACGTAACCCATAGCCACTACATCACAGTGGACGCACCGACGAGCCTGTGGGTTATCCTCACTGTTCTGGGTGCATGGGTGGTGGCAGCAGATGGGAGTTGGCGCGGCTACCTGTTGGCTGGCGTGGCCCTTGGACTCGCCGCAGGTACGAAGTACAACGCCGGTGCAGTCGTCCCCGCGATCATCCTGGCCCATACGATCCACTGGCGTCGCACGAGTCTCGGACGGCCATGTGTACGGCTGGTAGCCAGTGGCGTGGTGTCACTTCTTACCTTCCTGGTGACCACACCCTACGCCCTGCTCGACATGCAGACGTTCCTCGGCGACCTGCGATTCAACGCGGCGCACTATGCCAGTGGCTCGCACGGTGATTTTATAGGCACATGGCCCTTCGGTGAATATGCCTCCTTCTACTGGGACAAGGGACTTCTGGCCACGGGTTGTTTGCTGCTGCTGGCCGGTTTGCCTGTCTTGGCCCGCCGTCGCCCCGCACAGGTGAGCGTGCTGCTGGTAGCGATCATTCCCATGCAGGTGCTACTGCTCTCCTACTCGGTACACTTCGTCCGCAACCTGTTGCCTATCCTGCCGCTCTGTATCCTGCTCGCGGCGGCTGGGGTCGTGGCCCTGGCCGACGAGATGGGGCGTTGGGCGGCGAGTAAAGCCGCGCAGCAGGTGGCGCTGATAGGACTCGCCACCGCGCTGGTTGTTCCGCAGGCGTACGCCACCTACAATCATCTCGACTACTGGAGTCACCCGCATACAATGGTTGTTGCATCTGAGCGACTCAAGGAACTGCCGCAGGGGGCGCGCATCGCCGCCGAGTTGCCCTCAACTCTCTTCGGCGGCAAGATGGCGATCTTCCCGGTCAAGCAGATCACTGAACACAGTCTGGCCTGGTACCGCACCAACGGCTACCGTTACTTGGCGGTGAACGACGATCTGCGCAGCGAGGAGGATCGTGCGGCCTACAACCAAATTCTCGCCGCCGCGACGGTGGTGATGGCCTTCCCGTCGCGTAAGACGGGGGTTCAGCCCGGGCCGAGCGGGGCGATCCTCGATCTGGGCGAACACCTTGAGCAGATGTCCTTCGTGCGCCGCACATTGACATTCGGCGATCAGATCGCACTTCTCGGCTACGAGATCACGCCCGGCGAGCTGCGCTCGCGGATTACGCCCCTTGAAGGGGCCGATCAGCGTGAGGTTGACTCGGGTCAGCCCATGCGGATCAACCTCTACTGGCGCGGACTGGCCCCCCTCCGTGTTGACTACACGCTCTTCATCCACGTCCTAAATGCTCAGGGTGAGATCGTCGCCCAGCGTGACCTGCCCGTGCGCAGCGAGGACTACCCCAGTTCGCACTGGCGGGAAGGTGAACTGGTGATTGATCGGGCCGACATGGTTCTGCCCGCCCTGCCCTCCGGCGACTACCGCATGATTATCGGCCTCTACAACCCGGCGAACGGTGCGGGGCTGTCGCCCGATGTGCCGGATCCGGAGTTGCTCAGGCTGCATGTTCGCTAAAACCGTAGAAGTCGCCCTGTCTTCGTTTTCTTTGCGTCTTCGCGTCTTTGCGTCACACCATAACCATGCGTTTGACGCAAAGACGCAAAGACGCAAAGCCTCTCGTTTTGCTCTGCGTGACAATGTTCCTTGTGCGGTAGTACCTTTTAACTACGTTAACACAGGTTTTTATGATGATCTCCTTGGTATGCACCGTGCGCGACGAGGCCGATACTATCGCCGCGCTGCTTGATTCAATGCTGTCCCAGACACGTCAGCCCGACGAGATTGTGGTGAACGATTGCGGTAGCCATGACTCCACAGCGGCGATTGTGGCGGGCTACGCGGCCCGCGATCAGCGCGTGCGGCTGGTGAGTGGCGGTCATAACATCCCTTCGGGGCGGAACAACGCGGTGGCTCAGTCCAAAGGCGATATGATCGCATGTACTGATGCCGGGCTGACCCTCGATCCCGGTTGGCTTGCGGCGATTATCGCGCCCCTGGAGCGCGGTGATGCCGATCTTGTGGGTGGTTTCTTCGCGCCCGCGCCGCGCAGTCTGTTTGAACTGGCCCTCGGAGCCACCAACTATCGTGATGTGGACGAGATCAATCCGGCTACGTTTCTGCCTTTCGGCAAATCAATGGCCTTTCGCCGCGAGGTGTGGGAGCGCGTGGGAGGATTCCCTACGTGGGCCAGCCACTGCGAGGATCTAATCTTCGACATCGCAGTTGAGCGGGCTGGCTACCGCCGATCCTTCGCCCCAGGGGCGATTGTCTCCTTCCAACCGCGCCCGTCGCTGCGGGACTTCGCCCGCCAATATTTCCTCTACGCACGTGGCGACGGGGTGGCCGGGCTGTGGGGGAAGCGGCACGCGGCGCGCTACGTGGCCTACGCCGGACTTGTGGGCCTGTTGGGTACCATCATCCGGCTCCCGACAACGCGGCTACCGGGACTAGCCCTGATGGGGGTTGGTGTCATCAGCTACACCCGCAGCCCCTATCGCCGACTATGGCCTCGCCTCGTGAACTACTCTCCCGCCGAGCGGGCCTACGTCCTGGCCCTCGTACCCATCATCCGCCTAGTGGGCGACCTCGCCAAAATGGCGGGCTATCCCGTAGGATTGGTGCGACGCCGGCGAACAGTGCCTCAATCCTGAAATCAGCCCTGCCGAACCACGCAAAACCAGGGTATAATCAACAACCCTTCAGAAGTCGGTTGTTAACGGCCCCGGCGCCATAGTGCGCCTCTCGTACGACAACGACATTTCGCCACAGAGGAACAGAGAAAGGCACAGATGTCTGTGAGATTCTGTGCTTTTCTGTGGCCATAAATCGCAGAGCCGACCTATGACATTTCGCGTTGAGGCCCCCTATACGCCCACCGGCGACCAACCCCTGGCGATCCAGAATCTCGTCGCCGGACTGAACGCAGGCCATCGCCACCAGACTCTGCTCGGGGCCACGGCCACGGGCAAAACTGCGGTCATGGCTTGGATTTTCGAGCAGGTTCAGCGCCCCACTCTCGTCCTTGCCCATAACAAAACTCTGGTCTCGCAACTCTGGGCCGAGTTTCGCGATTTCCTGCCCGACGCCGCCGTCGAGATGTTTATCTCTTACTACGATGAGTACACGCCTGAGGCGTATGTGCCCAGCAAGGATCTCTACATCGAGAAAGAGGCCAGCATCAATGAGGAGATTGACCGGCTGCGCCACGCGGCGACGCAGGCGCTCTTCACTCGCCGCGATGTGCTGATCGTCGCGTCGGTTTCGGCAATCTTTGGCCTTGGCTCGCCTCACGACTACGGCCAGGTGGTGATCCCGCTGCGCAAGGGCGAGGTGCGTAACCGCGATAAGCTCCTGCGCCAGTTGATCGATCTTCAGTTTGAGCGTAACGACATTGATTTTCATCGCGGCACCTTCCGCGTGCGTGGTGATACGCTCGATATTGTACCGGCCAACAGCGAGACGGCGGTGCGCGTTGAGTTTTGGGGTGACGAGATTGAGCGGATCGTTGAGCTTGATCCGCTCACGGGCGAGATTCTGCTTACCCGCACCGCCGTGGACATCTACCCGGCCAAGCACTTCGTCACCACCAAGGATAAGCTCTCCCTGGCGGTGCGCAGTATCCAGGACGAGCTTGGTGATCGGCTGCGTGAACTGGAGGCGAACGGCAAGGTGCTGGAAGCCGCCCGGCTGAAGCAGCGTACTATGTACGATCTGGAGATGCTGGGCGAGGTTGGCTATTGCTCAGGCATCGAGAACTACTCGCGCCATATGGATGGCCGCAGCCCCGGCCAGACGCCCTGGACGCTGATTGATTATTTCCCCGACGATTTTTTGCTCTTTATTGACGAGAGCCACATTAGTCTACCGCAGGTGCGTGGCATGTATAAGGGCGACCGCTCGCGCAAGGAGACGTTGGTAGACTTCGGGTTTCGGCTGCCCTCGGCCCTGGACAACCGGCCCATGCACTTTGAAGAGTTTGAGAAGCACATTTACCAGGCAATCTATGTTTCGGCCACGCCCGGCCCCTACGAGCGCCAGCACAGCCAACAGATCGTCGAACAGATTATCCGGCCCACCGGCCTGGTGGACCCGATCATCGAGGTGCGCCCGAGCAAAGGCCAGGTGGATGATCTGGTGGCCGAGGCGCGCAAGCGCGTCGCCAAAGGCCAACGTGCCTTGGTAACCACCCTCACCAAACGCATGGCCGAGGATCTGGCCGATTACCTCAAAGAGGTGGGCGTGCGGACGATGTACCTGCACGCCGATATTGACACGATGGAGCGGGTCGAAATCCTGCGCGACCTGCGCCTGGGGGTGTATGATGTGGTGGTCGGCATTAACCTGCTACGCGAAGGTCTCGATCTGCCCGAGGTGAGTCTGGTCGCCGTCCTCGACGCCGACAGAGAGGGTTTCTTGCGCTCGGAGACCTCGCTGATCCAGATTGTTGGTCGGGCGGCCCGCCACCTGGAGGGCCGCGTCATTATGTACGCCGACACAATCACCGCCTCGATGAATGCGGCGATCACAGAAACCCAACGTCGCCG
>CAIXLU010000060.1 GCA_903920315.1 uncultured Oscillochloris sp. | reverse complement strand
GCGCATAAACGTGAGGTGGTCTTCACCCGCAACACCACCGAGGCGATTAACCTGGTGGCCTACTCCTGGGGCGGGGCGAACATCAAGGCGGGCGACCGCATCCTGCTCACGCTAATGGAGCATCACTCCAACATTGTGCCCTGGCAGATGCTGGCCCAGCGCACCGGCGCGAAGCTGGACTATATCGGGTTGACCGACGATGGGCGGCTGAATCTGGCGGAACTGGACACCAAGCTCACCGAAGGCGTGAAGCTGCTCGCCGTGACTCATCAGTCGAATGTGCTGGGTACGGTCAACCCAATAGCCATGCTGGCCGAGCGGGCGCACGCAGTGGGGGCGAAGATTCTGGTAGACGGTGCGCAGAGTGTGCCGCATATGCCGGTGGATGTGCGGGCGTTGGGCATTGATTTCCTGGCCTTCAGCGGCCACAAGATGTGTGCGCCCACGGGCATCGGTGCCCTATGGGGGCGGCGAGCGCTGCTAGAGGCGATGCCTCCCTTTATGGGCGGCGGCTCGATGATCGAGTTTGTAGAGCTGGATCAGAGCACCTACGCCGAAGTACCCACCCGCTTTGAGGCAGGGACACCGGCGATTGGCGAGGCCATCGCTCTTGGTGAGGCATGCGATTTCCTGTCGAACGTGGGTATGGAAGCGATCCACACCTACGAGCAGGAATTACTCGTCTACGCCCTGGATCGGCTCTCCCACGTCGAGGGGTTGCGGATCATCGGCCCGCATAGCACCGAAGATCGCGGGGCGGCCCTGAGCTTCACCCTGGAGGGCGTTCACCCTCACGATGTGGCGGGCATCCTGGATAGCGAGGGCGTGGCGGTGCGGGCCGGGCACCACTGCACACAGTTACTCCACCGTCACTACGACATCCCGGCCAGCACGCGAGCGAGTTTCTACATCTACAACCTGCCCGAAGAGGTTGACCGGCTGACGGTTGGCTTGGAGAAGGCACGGAAGCTGTTTAGTTAGGGTCACAACTATGGATGACATATATCGCGAGCAGATTCTGGAGCACTCGAAGTACCCGCACAACTTTGGGTCGCTGGATGCCCCATCAATTTCGCACGAGGAGCTGAACCCGCTCTGCGGCGACAAGGTGCGGATGGATGTGCAGATCGCCGACGGAGTGATCACCGACGTGCGCTTCAGCGGGAAGGGCTGCGCGATCAGTCAGGCCAGCGCCTCCCTACTCACCGATGAACTGGTCGGGATGTCGGTAGATGCCGCCAAGGTCTACAGCAAAGACGACCTGCTGGAGCTGATCGGCATCCCCCTGGGCAAGAACCCGGTGCGGCTCAAGTGTGCGCTCCTCTCGCTCAAGGCATTGAAGGCCGGACTGTACGGCGTGGGCCATATTCACGACGACGAGGAATTCTAGATTTTAGATTTTAGATTTTAGATTTTGGATTGTCGGAGCGGCAATCTGAAATCTAAAATCCAAAACCTAAAATCCGCAGGAGGATTGACATGGCCTCAGAGCCGACGAATCTTGAGTTTGACTACACCAAGTACGGCTTCCGGCAGGAGGAGAACTACCTCTTCAAGGCTCCGGTGGGCCTGAGCGAGAAGGTGGTGCGCGAACTCTCGGGGATGAAAAATGAGCCAGAGTGGATGCTCAAACGGCGGCTCAAGGCGCTGGAGATCTTCTACAAAAAGCCGACACCGCTGGTGGGCATGTGGGCCAACCACGAACTGGCCGAGCTGGACTACGATAAAATCCACTACTTCGTGCGCGCCGGCGAGAAGCCGCAGAGCGACTGGGACGCGGTGCCTATCGAGATCAAGAATACTTTCGAGCGGCTGGGAATCCCCGAGGCCGAGCGTAAATTCTTGGCTGGCGTAGGTGCTCAATATGAAAGCGAAGTGGTATATCATTCCCTACGCGAAGAATGGTCTAAACTCGGTGTGATTTTCCTTGATACCGACTCGGCGCTGCGCGAGTACCCCGAGATGTTCAAGGAATACTTCGGCACGATTATCCCGGCGGCGGATAACAAGTATGCTGCGCTGAATACGGCGGTCTGGTCAGGCGGATCGTTTGTCTACGTACCTGCAGGCGTCAAGGTAGACATCCCGCTCCAGGCGTATTTTCGCATCAATGCCGAGAATATGGGCCAGTTCGAGCGTACCTTAATCATCATTGAAGAGGGTGCGGAAGCACATTACATTGAAGGTTGTTTTCTCGCAGGTGCGCGGGTGGTGACGCAGGCAGGTGAGAAGCCGATTGAGCAGATTGAGGTCGGTGACAAGGTGCTAACTCATCACGGGCGCTACCGCAGAGTCTACAACACGATGCGGCGGCCCTATGCGGGTGACACCTATACCATTCGTTATTGGGGTGACAGCACCCAGGCGCTCCATGTGACGGCAGATCACCCGCTCTTGGTTGTGAAGCGCCAGCGTATGCAGGAGCGTAACGATAGCTTGACCCTCTCGTGGATGCCTGCTTCGGATGTACGGGAAGGCGACTATCTGGCGATACCGATTGCCCAACCAGAGGCCGATCCAGTCCCAGCACCAAGCATCACCATTCCCTACCGCCCCCAGGGGCAGCGAACCTCGCTTGAGCGTGAGGTGAGTTTCCCCCAGGAGCCGGATTTTTATCGGTTGCTTGGCCACTACTTTGCCGAGGGTCACGTTAGTAACGAACACTACCTGACCTTCTCATTTCACGCCCAGGAAATTGAGTATCTTCAGGACACGACCCAGTTACTGAGCCACTACTTTGGCAAGGAGCCGATTGCCAACAAAGAGCGCCAGAACGGGCAAACGCTGGTGCTTTGTTCGACTGAGGCAGCCCGGGCGTTTGCCTATGAATTTGGCTCTACGGCGTATGATAAGCACGTACCGGCGTGGATCAGCAATGCACCACGCTACCTGTTGGCCGAGTTTGTGCGTGGCCTCTGGTGTGGCGATGGAAGCTATGACGCCACGAAGAATATGTTCCGCTACAACAGTGTATCGCGGAACTTGGCCTACGCCTTCCGTAATGCGTTGCTGCGGCTGGGCATCACCGCATCGGTGAACTGCCAGGAACGTGAGGCACCACGCCAACCAATGTATGCCGTAGTTGTCTCCTCACCCTTCAACCCGCAGTTTGGCGATTTGGTGGGTGTGGCAGCACCAGCCGGTAGTATGAGCGGTTCGCCGTTCTGTCTGGACGAACACTACCTCTACGTGCCCATCTGCAGTATTGAGTGCGGCGAGTCAGAGGCGGATGTCTATAACTTCTCGGTTGAGGAGGATGAGTCGTATGTTGGTGAGGGCGTTGTCTCGCACAACTGCACCGCACCTATTTACTCTACGAATTCACTGCACTCTGCGGTGGTGGAAATCGTGATTAAAAAGGGCGGAAAGTTCCGCTACACAACGATCCAGAACTGGGCCAACAACATCTTCAACCTCGTCACCAAGCGGGCGGTGGCCCACGAGGAGGCGAGCATGGAGTGGGTGGACGGCAATATCGGCTCCAAGCTGACCATGAAGTACCCCTCGGTCTACCTGATGGGCCGCAAGGCACGGGGCGAGGTACTGAGCATCGCCTACGCAGGGAAGGGCCAGCACCAGGACGCCGGGGCGAAGATGGTGCATATCGCGCCAGAGACGACCAGCCGGATCACGAATAAGTCCGTGAGCAAGAACGGCGGCAAGACCACCTATCGCGGTCTGGCGAAGGTAGCACCGGGAGCCTACGGCGCAAAGGTCAACGTCAACTGCGACGCCCTGATTCTGGATGAGCGCTCGGCCTCGGACACCATCCCCTTCATCGAGATCGAGGAGGATCGCTGTACCCTGGCCCACGAGGCCACGGTAGGCCGAATCGGCGCGGAGCAACTCTTCTACCTGATGAGCCGTGGTCTCAAGGAGGCCGACGCCCTCTCGATGATCGTCCTCGGCTTTATGGAGCCGTTCACCCGCGAGCTACCGATGGAGTACGCCGTGGAACTGAACCGCCTGATCCAGATGGAGATGGAGGGGTCGGTGGGGTAACTTCTCATGCACGATGCAAAAGGGCTAAGCCCTTTTGCATCGTGCATGTTGCATATGAGGTGCTATGCCAGCTATTCAGATCGGCAGCCTAGCCGATGTACCCGATGGCGGTGTGCGCCGCTTTGATCTGGGCGGTGTCGCGCTGGCCGTGTTCAACATCGGCGGCGTGTTGTATGCGCTTGCCGACACCTGCTCGCACGCCAACGCATCCCTCAGCGCGGGCGAAGTTGATACCGACGAGGTATGTGTGGCCTGCCCACTCCACGGTTCGTCCTTCGATCTACGCAGCGGCAGGCCACGCACTCTGCCCGCCTTTGCGCCCGTGGCCACGTATAAAGTGTGGGCCGAGGGTGATGCGCTATTTGTTGAGTATCCTACGTTAATAAATTGACCTGATACTACTGCGGCGGTAAAATAAGAGGAAATGCGCACTACCGCAAAAGCGACGCTGTCACGTTGAACACCATGAGAGTCTTTGCGTCTTTGCGCCTTTGCGTCAAACGCATGGTTATGGTGTGACGCAAAGGCGCGAAGGCGTAAAGCGTAAGTAAGGGTTACGGACAGGGTGTTCTGCTGACGACAAAGGAGTCTCCGATGGCCGACTACGCACACCCCGAGGTACTGGTTGATACAGACTGGGTGGCCCGACATCTGAACGACCCGAGCGTGCGCCTGGTGGAGAGCAACGAGGATCTGTTGCTCTACGAGGTAGGTCACATCCTCGGCGCGGTGATGATTGACTGGGTACAGGATCTGAACGACCCGGTGGTGCGCGATTACCTCAACGCCGAGCGCTTCGCGGCGCTGATGGCGAGCAAGGGGATCGCCCGCGATACCACGGTGGTGATCTATGGCGACAAGAGCAATTGGTGGGCCACCTATACCTTCTGGGTATTCAAGCTCTTTGGACACCCCGACGTGCGTATCCTCAACGGTGGGCGGGCCAAGTGGATCGCCGAGGATCGTCAGACGATCAGGGTTGCCGTCAGTTACCCGGCAGCGAACTACCCCCTCCCTGCCCGCAACGACACCGCGATCCGGGCCTTCCGCGACCAGGTGCGCGCCCAGATTGCCCAGGTCGGCACGACTCTGGTGGATGTGCGCAGCCCTCAAGAGTTCAGCGGCGAGCGCATCCATATGCCCGATTATCCCCAGGAGGGTACCCTGCGCGGCGGCCATATCCCGACGGCGGTGAATATCCCCTGGGCCAAGGCGGCGAATGCGGATGCCACATTCAAGAGCGCCGATGAACTGGCCTCACTCTACGGCGAACTGGGCATTACTCCTGACAAGGACGTGATCACCTACTGTCGTATCGGCGAGCGCTCCTCGCATACCTGGTTTGTACTGACGTATCTGCTCGGCTATCCCCAGGTGCGCAACTACGATGGCAGTTGGACCGAATGGGGCAACTGCGTCGGTCTGCCAATTGAGAAGACGTATAACGGGTAGGGGTGATGGATCGTGGATCGCCAGGAGATCATCGAGCGGCTCTTCGATTACTACGAACACCCGCGCCACTACGGCCCCCTTGAGGGTGCCGACCTCGTGCAGTCGGGCGGCATCCCCGACTGCGGGGATACCGTGACGCTCTATCTGACATTTGACGTGGCAGGCGCGAGGCTATCTGGCATGAGCTTTGAGGGGTGCGGCTGCACGATCAGTCAGGCCGCCGCCTCGCTGCTGTGCGAACAACTCCAGGGCGCATCCCTGGACGCGATTGATGCCCTGGACGATCACGCCATCCTCACGATGCTCGGCCACGAGGTGGTGCGGGCCCGTCCGCGCTGCGCTACTCTGGCCCTCAATACGCTCAAGTCGGCATTGGTGCGCTATCGCGCGGGACGAGGGTAAGGGAAGTGGATCTTTTTAATGATCCCATCACAGGTGTCATGTCACCCTGAGCGAAGCGAAGGGTCTGCCAGGAAACCGGGAAAGATGCTTCGCTTCGCTCAGCATGACATGTGACGCCGGGATATTTTAAAAATCCCGTGTCCCTAAGTGTAAAATGCAAATTATAGAAATAGCCCGTAAAACCCAGGAGCTTCAGCCCTGGGATATAAGGGCTTCACCCGCTTCAGCGGCTTTAGCCCTCCGAAGTGGCTTTCTAATGCGGTAAAAACCTTGTAGCAGAACGAATAATCTGGTATAATGAGGCCATGACACGAACGATCCAGACAACGTACCGCTATCACCTCACCCCTACGGGTGCGCAAGAAATCGTGCTCAACCAGTTTGCGGGGGCGCGGCGGTTTGTCTGGAATTGGGCCTTGCATCGCAAGAAGTCTCACTACCAGCAGACGGGTGAGACGCTTTCGTATCATGATCTTGCCGGTGAACTCACCCGACTAAAACAGCAGCCGGAAACGGCATGGCTGCGCGAGATGGATTCTCAGTCGTTGCAGCAGCAGACGCTGCGGGATCTCGATAGCGCGTACCAGCATTTCTTTCGTCGGGTGAAGCGGGGCGAGAAGCACAAGGGCTTCCCGCGCTTCAAGTCGCGCAAAACAGACACGCCACGCTTTCGCATCCCGCAACGGGTGGTGTTGCACGCCGATGCCGTGTCGGTGCCGAAGATCGGCATGATCCGTGCGGTCATCCATCGCCCGCGGGAGGGCGTCACGAAGGGCGCGACGTTCACGCGGGAGCCGAGCGGGCATTGGTTCGTGTGTATCGTCACCGAACAGCAGGCCGCCCCGCGCACCGAGCGCCCGGTACAGACTCACGTCGGCGTGGATGTCGGGCTGAAGTCGCTGGCCGTGTTTTCGACGGGCGAGACGATTGCGAACCCGCGCTGGTATCGCACGCAGAGTCGCAAGCTGCGGCGGGCGCAACAGGCCCTCAACCGCACGGTGAAGGGCAGTCACAATCGGGGTAAGGCGCGAGTCGTTGTCGCCCGGCTGCACCAGAAGATCCGGAACCAGCGCAGCGACTTCCTGCACAAGCTGAGTACGGATCTGGTTCGTCACTTCGACCTCGTTTCGATTGAAGATCTGAGCGTGCGCGGCCTTGCGAAAACCAAGCTGGCCACGAGCGTTCTGGATGCGGGATGGGGCATGTTCCGGGCGATGCGGGAATACAAGGCCGACCGAAACGACACCCATGTGGTTGCCATCGGGCGCTTCTTTCCCTCGTCGAAGATGTGCGGCGCATGTGGATGGATACACGATCTCACCCTCGCTATACGCGAGTGGGATTGTCTCAATCCTGAATGCGGCGTGCATCACGACCGCGATCTGAACGCCGCACGAAACATTGACCATGAGGGCATGCGCCTGTGTGAACTGAGGGTCGCGGCGGGACACGCCGAGACACAAAACGCCTGTGGAGACTCGGTAAGCCCAACCGTCGTGGTTGGCACGGGTTGATGAAGCAGGAAGCCCAAGAGCTTTAGCCTTGGGTATTTCACGAAAGATGTGATGTGTAAGAGGGGCGTAATGTTGAGACTGTCGGCTGAGGCCGCTGAGACGGTTGCGCGGCACGCTGAGGCAACCTACCCCGACGAGTGTGTCGGGTTGCTGCTGGGACGGCTGGAGGGCGAGGCGAAGATCGTCCTGCGCGCCCTGCCCCTGGAGAACCGCTGGGCCGGTCAGGTGAGCCTTGCTGAGACGGATAACGCTGATTCGCGGCGCGACCGCTTCTACCTCGACCCACGCGACTATCTGCGGGCCGACCGCGAGGCACGTGCCGCTGATATGGATATTGTTGGCTGCTACCATTCGCACCCCGATTATCCCGCGACGCCCTCTGAGCGTGATCGGGTGGGTGCCCAGGGCGTCGGTGGCGGGCCAAGTTTCGCCTTTGTAATCCAGTCTGTGCGCAACGGCCAGGCCGCCGAGGTGGCATCCTGGCTGCTGCTTGATGAGGGTGAGCGCTTCGTGGAAGAATCGCTCGCTGTCGAGTAGGGATTCGGCCCTAACCACCATTATTGTGAAGGAGTATGTCTGATGGCGACGATCACCATCCCTACGGCGCTACGCCAGTACGCCGCTGGCAATAGCAGCGTGAGCCTGGAAGCTGAGACGGTGGGGGCGCTGCTGCGCGGCCTGGTTGAGCAGCATCCCACCCTGGGCAAGCACCTGTTTAGCGAGCAGGGCAAACTGCGCAGCTTTGTGAATGTCTATGTTGGCGACGAGGATATTCGCTACCTGGAGGGCGAGGCGACGCCGGTATCCAGTGGTGATACGGTGAGTATTATCCCGGCGATTGCGGGCGGAATCTCGCGGCGATAAGCACATACTCCAGAGGTCTGTTATGTCTGATCTAAAGCTCTCAAACGAAGAGATCGCCCGCTACTCGCGGCACCTGATTATGCCCGAGGTGGGGATGACCGGCCAGCGCAAGCTCAAGCAGGGCAGCGTGCTGCTGATCGGCACCGGTGGCCTCGGTTCGCCCCTGGCCCTCTACTTGGCTGCTGCCGGGGTGGGCCACATTGGTCTGGTGGACTTCGATGTGGTTGATTCCAGCAACCTCCAGCGCCAGATTGTTCACGGCACAAGCACGGTTGGGTTGGCGAAGACCGAATCGGCCAAGCGCCGCCTCGCCGACCTCAACCCGCTGGTTGAGGTGACAACCTACGAAACCCAGATCACCTCGGAGAATGCGCTTGACCTGATGCGCCCCTACGATGTGATCATTGATGGCACGGATAATTTTCCGACCCGCTATCTCACCAACGACGCAGCAGTGATGCTGGGCAAGCCCAATATCTACGGCAGCATCTTCCGCTTTGAGGGCCAGGCTACCGTCTTCCACCCCAAAGAGGGTGGCCCCTGCTACCGCTGCCTCTACCCTGAGCCGCCACCCCCCGGCCTCGTGCCCAGTTGCGCCGAAGGCGGGGTACTTGGTGTGCTGCCCGGCGTAATCGGTACCATCCAGGCAACCGAGGCGATCAAACTGCTGACCGGAATCGGCGATCCGCTGATCGGTCGCCTGATGCTCTACGACGCGCTCTCCATGCGCTTCCGTGAGCTAAAACTGCGCCGTAATCCCGCCTGCCCTGTCTGTAGTGAGTACCCAACCGTCACTGAGTTAATGGACTACGATCACTTCTGCGGGATTATCCCTGAGGTGAATACGCTGGGCAGCCAGTACGAGATCACGCCGCGTGAACTGGCCGCACTGCTACAGACTGATGATCGTCCCTACTTGCTGGACGTGCGCAACCCCAACGAGGTAGCAATTGCCAGTATCCCCGGCACCGATAAGGTCATTCCGGTGGATCAACTGGCTGAGCGACTGAATGAACTTGACACCTCGCTAGAAATGGTGGTTTACTGTCGCAGCGGCGTCCGCAGCGGTCGTGCGGTGGATCTGCTCAAAAGTGCCGGGTTTCGCAAGCTGAAGAATATGGTCGGCGGTATCCTGCGTTGGGCCGATGACGTAGACACTAGCGTGGCGAAATACTGAGTCTGCTCGCGCATCTCGCGTATCGTGGTTCACGTACACACGGCATCAACGCTTGCGTTGATGCCGTGTTCGACTCACAAAGTAAGGATAGTATCGTATGGCACGGGCAGAGAAGTCGCCCTTGGAGAATCAGAGCGAAGATGAACAGATGAAGTCAGGCGGGATGATCGGGCTGATGACAGCAGCGTGTCGGCATATCGCGCTGCTGGCAGCGATGATCGCGACCTGCGGCAGCCTCTTCTTCAGCGAGGTGCTGCTCTGGCCACCATGCCAGCTCTGTTGGTACCAGCGTATCCTGATGTATCCGCTAACCGTAATTCTGACCGTGGGCATCCTGCGGCGCGACCGTGGGCTGCACTGGTACGCCTTACCCTTCTCGCTGGCCGGCATAGGCGTGTCAACCTACCATTACCTTGAGGTGATGAATCTGATCGATCCGCCCCCGTGTAACAGCGCGATTCCCTGCAACGTAGACTACCTCACCAACATCCTAACCGGCCCACTGGGGTTTATCAAGATTCCCTTCCTCGCCCTGGTGGCCTTCATCATCATTAGCATCATGATGGGCAACGCGGCGATGGCCGGCGATGAAGCCCTGCCGAACACCGGGCGCGGGCAGGCCATAGCGAACTGGTCGGCGTTCGGGGTTATCGTCGTGACCGTGGTCGTCTTTCTTGGCTTAAAGACGATGATCTAGATAATCGTGTTGGCAGAGGATCGGGGGCTGAGGGGGGGGTACGATTGACTTTGTGCCACCTCACGGGTACAATCGCCCCGGCGATTACGCACATAACGCACGATGTAAGGGTGACATAATGGATCTTGTGAAGGGCATCATTGACTTCGTTCTGCACATTGACAGATACCTCGGCGATTTCGTCACTGCCTACGGTGGCTGGACAACGGGCATCCTTTTTGTGATCATCTTTTGCGAGACCGGGCTGGTCTTCACGCCCTTTCTCCCCGGCGACTCGCTGCTTTTTGCGGCCGGCGCACTCTCGGCGCAGTACGCCAGTGCCCTCCCCTTCCCGCTGCTGCTTATCCTGATGATCCTCGCCGCCATCCTGGGCGACACCGTGAATTACTGGATCGGCTCGTCCCTCGGTCGCTGGATGATTGACCGTCCCAAACCCCTGCTGAAGCAGGAGTACATTGATCGTACCCACAAATTTTTTGAGAAACACGGCGGCAAGACGATCATTGTGGCCCGCTTCGTGCCCATCGTTCGCACCTTCGCCCCCTTTGTCGCGGGCATGGGCAAGATGGCCTACCGCCAGTTCATCATCTTCAACGTCGTTGGCGGTGTCCTCTGGGTTATCCTTTTCCTGGGCGCGGGCTACATCTTCGGCAATGTTCCCTTTGTGAAAGAGAACTTCGAACTGGTCGCCCTGGCCATCGTCCTGGTGTCGGTGCTGCCCATCGGGATCGAGTTTATCCGCGCTCGTATGAGCCATGCCGAGCAGTCCGCGTGATGGTGGTGGTCAGGCCAACACCGCACGCATGGCCTGTACGGCATAGCTGATGTCGTCGGCCCCGATGCCATAGTGAGTCACGGCGCGCACGGTGGTACCGCCCATACTGCCCATCAGCACGCCGTGCGCCCGCAGCCCCGCAAGCAAATCTGTCACGCTCACATGGCCATCGTTGAGCGTGAAGCGGACGATATTGCTCTGCACCAAATCTATATTAATACTAAGGCCAGGGATCTCGAACAGGCCGGCGGCGAGGGTGCGTGCGTTGGCGTGATCATCGGCGAGGCGAGCGACCATCTCGCGCAGAGCGACAACCCCAGCGGCGGCAAATACCCCGGCCTGACGCATGCCGCCGCCGAGGAGCTTGCGCATGCGGCGCACCCGTGCGATGAAGGGGCGTGAGCCGACCACCAGCGAGCCAACCGGCGCAGACAACCCCTTAGAGAGGCAGAACTGCACGCTATCAACGTGCCGGGTGATCTCGCGCACATCAACGTCAAGGGCGATAGCAGCGTTGAAGATGCGGGCACCATCGAGGTGCAGCGGCAGTCCGTATTCCTGGGCGATAGCGTGGGCGGCGGCCATATAATTGATGGGCAGCACCACGCCGCCGCAGCGATTGTGGGTATTTTCTAGGCAGATCAGGCCGGGGGGGGACGTGTGCAGATCGGCACCGGTTTCGGCGGCCTCGCGCAGGGCATCAAGGCTAATCGTACCGTCGGCGCGGTTAGGCAAAGCGTGATAGATCAGCCCGCCGAGGGCCGATGCTCCACCGGCCTCATAGCAATAGATGTGGCACTCGTCGCCAAGGATCACCCGCTCGCCACGTCCACCGTGAGCCAGCACCGCGCTCAGGTTGCCCATCGTGCCAGTGGGCACCAGCACTGCCGCCTCCTTGCCGATCATCTCAGCGGCAAGCTCTTCGAGCCGGTTTACCGTCGGATCCTCGCCATAGACATCATCACCCAAATCGGCGTGCGCCATCGCCTCGCGCATCGCCGGACTCGGCAGCGTCACCGTATCGCTACGTAGATCAACAACGTCTCTCGTCGCACTACTCATAGAAAACGTCCTAGGAGCGAAGGAATACCGCTAGATCATCTGCCGCTCCACCTCAGTTCGCATCTTGCGTGCCGCCTTGAACGCCTTCTGCTCACCCATGTGGTCAATGTTAAACACGCGCCGCCGCTGCCTCCCATTCTCGTACCACGTCACCTGAAAGATCGGCTTGCCCGCCTTTGTGGTGCGCGTGATTCCGATAACACCGGTGTTTGAGTAGGCCACACCAATGACCGGTCGGTTCGTGCGCGGCTTACCAACCTCGCGCTCGATCTGGTCACGCCATTCCACAGCAGCGGTCAGTGATCCGAGTCTATCGCCATAGGCCGCATCGGCAAAGTACTTCGCGTAGGTCTTCTTCGCCCAGGAGATACGCACGAGATAGCCAGGTCGGTGCTTCGGCCCCATCTCGATACGGGTCAGATTCTTATACTTTGTGGAACGCGGCTGGAGCCGAGGGGGGACATAGCGACGCACCCGCTTCTTGGGCGGCGCAGCCTCCGTCGCGTCAGAATCCGCATTATCGTGGCTCATCTCAGAAGGAACAGGCGGCGCAGGAGTATCCAGGAAGTCAGCCGGATCCTCAAGCTCAGGCAGCACCTCAACGACATCACGCGGGCGCCAGAGCGCCCATGTCGGCCCGCTGCTGCGCGACTGCACACCATCAGGCGAGATCAACGGGATACCGGTCGCCTCCCACTGGACATAGCCACCCAACCAGCGCGTAAGCAAACAACGTAACCTCTCGGCATCCGTGCCGTAATCCTCTAACACATACACGATGCCGTCGCGCCGACGCTCCAGCTTCATCTCCATCCTCTCCAAGCTTCAAAAAAATCGTCCGCCTAACAACATCGTACCACAGGCTTGACCTCAAGCCCCTCTTATCGTGCCGTGTTCGGGTCAAGGATCGCATCAATGAGGCCATACTCAATCGCCTGCTGGGCGGTGAGATAGGCATCGCGGCTAAAATCCTGCTCGATACGCTCAATCGTCTGTCCCGAGTGTTCAGCCATAATCTCACGGAGCATCCGTTGGAGGCGGAGCATCTCATTGACTGCAATCAAGACATCAGGAGCATAGCCCTCAGCGCCGCCACCAGCCGGATGCGAGTGGATCGTCGAATGCGGCAGAGAAAAACGTTTGCCCTTCGCACCGCCGCAGAGCAACACCGTCGCCATACTCGCGGCCCGCCCAAGGCAGACCGTCGCGACATCAGGGGTAATCAACTGCATCGTGTCGTAAATTGCCAAACCGGCGCGCACCACGCCACCGGGACTATTGATATAGAGCCAAATATCCCGCTCGGGATCCTGATGCTGAAGGACGAGGAGTTGGGCGATTACGACCGAAGCCAGATCATCATCAATTGGCGTACCAATCATAATCACGCGCTCCTGGAGCAGACGTGAGAAGATATCCCAGCTACGCTCGCCACGGGCAGTGCGCTCAATAATTGTCGGGACGGGAACGGATGGCATACGACCCCCTGTCGTCTGAACGGCGATACGTTGGGGAGAGTATAGCACACCTGCTTTGACGCTGCCGATCTCCTCGGCTATAATGCGCGCAGGGGCCGGTAGCTCAGTGGTAGAGCACCTGACTTTTAATCAGAGGGTCGAGGGTTCGATCCCCTCCCGGCTCACCAACATGACAAAGGCTCACAGGCGATTCAAGCCTGTGAGCCTTTGATACTTACACACCCCTTTATCACCCCTTCACGCTCCCTCTGCCCT
>CAIXLU010000059.1 GCA_903920315.1 uncultured Oscillochloris sp. | reverse complement strand
TGATAACGGAAGAGAGAGGCGCTGACAAGCGAGAGGGAATGGCGGTTGGCCCTTCATCGTAACCTACGACGGAGTTGTCCATGCGCACCCAAGAGCCGCCTGCTGAGGAAGCCGCAGAGGGCCTTCATCGTAACCTACGACGGAGTTGTCCATGCACTACCCCCGCTGTCTCCACCCCCACGCAGAGCGATTTCCCGGGAACCAGTGGTCCAATTCTGGTTTCGCCGCCACACAATGATGACGCACGGACGACGGGTGCGGTCGGAATGGAGGTGCCCACCCGAGGCAGGACACCCGTAGTGTGCCCGTGTAAACTACAGTCTAGAAGATACTGCTGGCGAACCCTCGCCAGGAAGGCCGCTGCGGGGAAGGAAGGCCAGCAACGCACTTCAGCATGTCGTATCATCACCGCAGGAGCGTGGCACTGAGCCACGTTGGTGAAGCGTCGGGAGGTATCCGATGTCGCTCCGCGCACCGCTGTTTTATCACATTCCTGCGCAGACCGAGCAGGTCGCTCGTGCCGCCTTTCCCAAGGGCAATCCCTACATGCGGATGCGTGACGCGCTGGGCCCGATCTTTACCAACCCGGACTTCGCCCACCTCTTTCCCAAGGATGGACAGCCTGCCCATGCACCCGCGCACCTGGCCCTCATCACCATCATGCAGTTTGCCGAAGGGCTCTCCGACGCCCAAACCGCCGTCTCCGTGCGCGGCCGGATCGATGGGAAATACGCCCTTGCGCTGGAGCGGAATGGTTTGAGCGCTATCGCCGACCCTTCGCCGAATACCGCATGCCAGAGGGAAAGGAAAAACTCTATGCCCTGGCAGCACAGATTGGGGCGGATGGGCGCGACCTGCTGACCCGCATTGCCGACCCCAGTGCGCCGACATGGCTGCGGCATGTGCCCGCCGTGGAGATCCTCCGTCAGGTGAGGAAAGCGGTCTTGCACCGCTGGTGAGTTTTACCAACGGCATCCGCCGCGATGACGCGGCGGAGAAGACGGGGCTGACTGTGACATGGAGCAATGGCCCGACCGAGGGCCATATCAACCGACTAAAGCAGGTGAAACGGCAGATGTATGGCCGGGCGAAACTCGATCTGTTGAAGCTGCAGCTCATGGCCTGATGACAACAAATGTTCGGGGTTACCAAAGAAGCCGCTCTAGGCGTGCGATAAGCTGCGTGACCCCGCGTTGAATTGGTTCGCGGGCCGCCTCATCCGACTGCAGCAGCCCACCCCATCGGTCGAGGATCTGATCGAGATGGGTCAGGTCGCGCTGGATGACGTGAGCGACAGTTGACATCTTAGGTTCAGCGGTTCGCCCACGCACCTGCTCGCGTACATCGCGGCTAGTCATCTGCCCGCCCATGACCCCATTGATGAGTGCGGCCCGCTCATCGGCAGAGTCGAGCTTGGCAATCTGTCGCGCCGCATCAATGCTATCCGGGCGCTGAACAACGAGACCCTGCACGTCGGCGGGCGCACGAATCAGAGCCAGGCGCCCCTCGACATAGCCTTTGTCCTTGCCAATGCGCTCGGCGAGGGATCGAATGCTGTACTGCCCCTGGTCAATGAGATCGCGAAAGTAGGAGCCCTCTTCCACAGGGTTGAGATCCTGACGCTGGATGTTCTCGATCAGGCCAAACTCAAGCATTTGATCGTCCGTGTAAACGGCAACATCGCAGGGAACGACCGCGAGTCCCGCCTGCTGGGCGGCACGCCAGCGACGCTCGCCGTATGCCATCTGGAAGTACTGCGGGTCGGCGGGATCGGGGCGCACACGTAGTCGGCTAATGAATCCCTGAGTCTGGATGGACGCAACCAGTTCCTCGATACCTGTAAATGTGCGACGGGCCTGGAACGGGTTGGGCCGGATGCGATCAACACGCAGGTCGCGCGGCACACTGTGGAGTGCCTGCGCCGCACGAATCTCGAACTCCTCAACAGCGGTTGTACGTGCAGGCTGGGCCGATGTCGTCTCCGGCGTAAAGAAACTCTTCGCTCTCCCCTTAGGCGGCATTCAGCACCTCCTCTGCAAGTGTACGGTAGGCGGCAGCAGCCTCGCCATCAGGGTCATACTGGAGGAGGGACTGGCCCATGGCCTGGGACTCAGCCATACGCACCGTGCGCTTAACGGCGGTTGTGAAGATCGGCACGCGCCCCAAGAATTCGGTGCGAGCGTAGCCCTCGGCCTGACGGCCCATGTTGGTGCGCAGATCCACCTGGGTGACAAGAACTCCCAGCACGCGAAGCAGCGGGTTGAGACCAGAGCGCTGGATGCGCTCGACAAGCTTGAGCATCATCTCAATGGACTGGGTCGCCAGGAATTCAGCTTGCATCGGGATGATCAGCTCGTCGGCCGCTACAAGGGCGTTCTTAACGAGCATGCCAAAGTAGGGCAGTGTATCAATGAGTACGAAGTCGTAGGCCGGGGAAACCGGCTCCAGAAGTTTCCGTAGTACGTACTCACGCCGATCTGCGCTACGCAACTCCTCATCGGACTCGTTGAGCCATACGTCAGTTGGGACGACATCAACGTTAGGGATGGAACTCGGCACGATCACCCGTTCGATGTGCGGCTCCCAGGTGGTGATGAACTCCCTTATGGTGGAGTAGAGCGAAGGGCTGACGGGCGTGGCACGGAGTGAGAGGCTTAGGTTTCCCTGTGGGTCAAAGTCAATGAGCAGCACGCGCTGCCCCCGCGCCGCGAGAGCGGCACCCAGATTGAGCGTGGTTGATGTTTTGCCAGCGCCGCCCTTGGGGACGGCGACTGCGATGATGCGGGCCATAGATGGCTCTCCTCCAGCGGGCCGAGTCGTGGCCGGCAGTGGGGCGTCGTATCGAACAGCAGTCGGTGTCTTGGCGCCAAGACAGTTCTCCGATGTCCGGGTGTCTTGGCGCCAAGACACCCATCGGAGAGGGCTGCTAGTCGGGAGGATTCGGGATCGGGTCGTCAAGTGAGTCGAGGAAGTAGGCAACCCGTCGCGACAGATCTTCGTTCGAACCAATACGGTTGAGAAGCAGTGCGGCGGTGGGTGACTCGACTAGGAAAGAGGCCGGAGAGCGGTCGAGAACGTGCGCGATATGAGCGAGATGGGCGAGGGTCAATCGGCGACGCCCACTCTCGTAGTTCGCAAGAGTGCTATGGGGCCAGCCGAGCTTTGCTGCAAAGGAGCGTTGGCTCATCCCATACCCCTCGCGGGCAACCGCGATCCGATGCCCTACTGTGCGGTCAATGGGTTCCACCACAGCCATAGCTCACCCTCCATAACTGGGTTGAGATCGAGGGACTCGCCGATCATCTAGCGGGAGGCGCTGCGAATAAAGGCGACAGCCGCTGGATAGCAGGGGGGAAATTGTATGGCGACCCTTCTGCTGTCATATTGACAGCATCATAGCGTATATCCATTCTACCGTCAAAATGGTTCTTGGCCACTTTTGGTGATTAATGCGGAGAATCGGCGTGACTGCTCCCCCCCCGAATCCCGTGCTAGTACACCGTCCGAGTTAATTTGAGGGATTGGCCGGAAAGGGCGGCCACGAGGGCCGCCCGTACAACCCTTCAAGAATGCTCGGACGCAGTACTAGTGCTCCACTATGATCCGCTGCGGGCCGCGCGTGGCGAGTACCAGCTGCTGTGCGAGCATGGGTAGCAGGGTGCCGATGCCGATCAGCCCCGCGCTGATTTGGGGTTGCCCCAAGAGTGTCTGAAGCCAGCGGGCCGTGCGCAGTGGCTGATCATACGCCGCGTGCCACGCGGTCGTGTAGATGGTCTGCCATGCGGCTAGTGATCGTCGCCCCGCCAGTACGTCGTCAATCAGCGGCGCACAGATCTCGGCGGCATGAATCGCCATCGCCTGGCCGTCGCCACAGAGCGGCGGGATCATGGTGACCGCGTCGCCGATGCGCGCACACTGATCCCAGAGGACGGTTGGGCGCTCGGTGTCCACCGCGCCGACGACGGTCATGCTATCATCGAGACGCTGGCCGCCGGCCAGATCGTGAGCCAAGGCGGGGATCGCGTGCGCCACCGCGTCCAGCATGGCGGGCACGCGCCCTCCAACATGTGCGAACGCCTCCTCGCTGGCTAGGAGGCAGAGGTTCGCCTGGCCATCCTCAATCGGCGAGATGCCGACGTAGCCGCCATCAAAGAGATAGAGCCGCACTTCGGGCGGCAGTTGGAGCCCCGCGTAGTGGCACTTGATCCCAACGTACATCTGGCGTGGAGCGGCGGCGTCCTGCGACGGCCTGAGTCCTGGCACCGCGTGCCGACCGCAGGCGACCACTGCCGTCCGGGTGCTGATGCTCGTCCGCTCATTGGCAGTGTCACGCACCTCAACCTCGTAGCCGTCCTCACGCTGCGTAATGGCCGTTCCTGTGATGCCCTCGCGCACCGTCGCTCCTGCCTGGGCCGCCGCGTGGGCCAGGGCCGCATCGAGTCGGTAGCGGCTCACGCCCCAGGCCACGCCCGGCAGGGCCATGTCTAGGCGCTGGCCTTGTCGTGAGATGATCGCAGCCCGGTAGATTTCGGCTGGAGCTAGGGCGGCGACGGTGGCGTGAAGGTCAAGGGCGTGCAGGCTGGCCTGCGCCTCCGGCGAAAGGAACTCGCCACACACTTTGTGGCGCGGCCCGCGCTGGCGCTCCAGCAGCACCACCCGCCAGCCGCGCTGGGCCACCGCAGCGGCCAGGCAACTGCCGGCTAGGCCGGCACCGATCACGACCAGATCAACTTGCATGGCAACCTCCGGGAACGAGAATGAGATAACGAAACAGCGGGCGCCACATCCAGCGCAGCCTGCCCAGCCCTGGCTCGGCGCGCAGCCGTTGGAGGTCGGCCGCACGAAAGCCACGTTGCACCGAGAGGGGGGCGTCGTGGCGGATCATGCGGTTGCGTGAGAGCCGGGTGGCCAGCCAAATGCCCACCCATGCCAGCCAGTGGCGGTGCAGGTCGTTCACCACCACCCCATGTCGTGCCGCGCCGATCATCGCGCGGTAGACGGTTGGCAACTGGCCTTGGCTGAAATGGTGGGTAAACAGCGCAGCAGTGACCACATCCACTGGACGGAGGGCCATCTGGAGCAGGTCACTGCATATCACGGCCACGCGCGGCTCGCCCCGGTGCGCCGCCGCCGCCGCCGCGCAGGTCTCCGGATTGATGTCGGCCAGCACCAGATGCATGTGTACGCCGTGGCGGTCGGCCCAGTCCAGTAAGGCGCGGCTCAGGTCGCCTGAGCCTGCGCCCACATCGAGTACGGTTAGCGCTGCCGGCTTGCCCGCCGTGCGCCAGAAGCGAGTCACACCTTCCAGTGTGGGCCGCGCCGCGCCCAGGGCCGCATTGATCACCTGGAGTTGGCGCAGGGCTTCGCGCAGTTCCGCGCCGCCAATCGTGAGGTCATCCATCAGCTCAAGGTCTGCCGAGCGCTGCCGCAGGTTAGGCCACATACAGCGGTACCTCCGTGAGTTGCGGCTGCTGCACGGCAATGGGGCGGGCGTCCACCGGCGGCACATAGGTCAGATGGGCCATCTCGGTGACGAGGCCGGGGCCGAAGGCGGCGGCGACGCCGCTCACCGGGCATGCCGCCGTGCGCAACTGGTCACGCAGTTCACGCAGCACAAAGAGAATCGTCGGCGACGACATGTTGCCATAGCGGCGCAGCACGTTGTAGCTGGCGGCCACCTGCGCGGGCGCGAGCTGGAGCAACTCGGTCAGTCGATCAACGATAGCGCGACCACCGGGGTGGATGGCCCAGAAGGTCGGTGTCGGCTGGCCGTCGAGCAGTGTCGCTAGGGCGCTTTGGGCGAGGGTGCCGACGTGGCGGGGTACGTCGGAAGAGAGGTGCATCACAAAGCCATGATCGCCAATCTGCCAGGCCATTGCGTCCTCGGTGTCGGGGAGTACCTGCGTGTGGAGCCGGTTGAGGCGCAGCAGGTCGCCGTTCGACCCGGCAGCGCCCACTAGGCAGGCGGCCGCTCCATCGGCGAAGAGCGAGGCGACGGTCAAGGCAATCCGGTCGATGCTGGGCTGGAGGTGCAGGGTACATAGCTCAACGCAGACCACCAGCACCTGTGCGTCAGGTTGCCCGATGACAATCTGGGCCGCTAGGCGCAGGCCGTTGAAGGCGGCTGCGCAGCCCATAAAGCCCACCAGCGTTCGCTGAACGGTGGGACGCAGCCCGAGGCGTTGGGCGATGGCGAGGTCAAGCCCAGGCGCAAAGAATCCGGTACAACTGACGACAATCAGGTGCGTGACGTTTGCCGCCGCGTCGGGGAGTTGCGGCGGTGCCAGCGCACGCTCGGCGGCAATAACCCCGAGTTTCACTGCCTCCTGCTGGTAGATCGCCATACGCTCGGCGGTTGTCGGCGTCTCGGCCAGGGGCCGCCCCGGCGCAAACCGCGAGTGAGGGATCAGGGTCGCCGCATCCGGCAGACACGAGTGGCGCGTCTCAATGCCCGACAGCGTATAGAGACGCTTGATCCAGCGGCGCTGTGCGGGGTTGGCCTCAAGCGAATCGCTCACCCATGTGCAGACGTCAGATTGGGAGATCTGATGCGGCGGCACCGCTGTGCCAATTGACAAAATAGCCGGACAGGGATCGGCATATTGCATAGACAGACTTCTCCTATTTACGCCACCGAGAGGGGTGGGCCAAGCAACTCCATGCCGTGCGCGTGTCACAGCCTTGTATAGCCGCGCCACGCTGTCTCAGTCCGAAGACAAGGTTTCAGAAAACCCGATTTTACGGTGCCGTCTCGCACGGCCCCAACACCATACAATGCCTTCTGCACAATATCCTGCCGGGGGGTGGCGCGGGCACCTTGCAGGAGGCTGCGTCTCGTGATGCGCCCTGCCGAGGGGGAGTCGGCTCAGCATACGCGGAGAAGCGGAAATAATGCAATGGTAATGAGGGGTGAAGACTCAGTGTAGCACAGGTGAGGCAAGGTGCATAGCAGGGTGATTCGGGAGTTCTGTATCCGGAATCCCCCGACGCTGTCAGAAGCTGTCAAGGCCGGTTTATTTTTGGCTCTTGCGCACTTTTGGTGATCCCGAACATCTGTTGTCATCAGGCCATGAGCCGCAGCTTCAACAGATCGAGTTTCGCCCGGCCATACATCTGCCGTTTCACCTGCTTTAGTCGGTTGATATGGCCCTCGGTCGGGCCATTGCTCCATGTCACGGTCAGCCCCGTCTTCACCGCCGCGTCATCGCGGCGGATGCCGTTGGCAAAACTCACGAGCGGCGCAAGACCGCTTTCCTCAGCCCGGGTGAGCCACGAATCTAGTCGCTCATGCTGACGTTCCCGCACCATTGTCGCACACTCCTGCACCAACGTGATGCCGAGTGTCACATCGGGATGGCTGGTCGTCAGTCGATCAAGCGATGTCTGATCCTCCGCGTCGCGTTTCTCCGGTCGTTGGAGAACCAACCAGATCAGATCCCGCGAACTGGGGACACGCGGGG
>CAIXLU010000058.1 GCA_903920315.1 uncultured Oscillochloris sp. | reverse complement strand
GGGCTGTATGAGCCCGCTTCAGCGGGCTTCGTTGAATCTAGCCCGCCCGTTTACGGGCCGGGCGCTTGGAATGACAGCGTGCCTTTTGCGGTAGTGTCTCTGTGCCTTTGTGGTAAGCAGAAGGTTTGAGCAAGTCAGCTAAGCAGGAACGACGTCATTCGTGATCGTCTGGTAGAGATCATTGGCCTGCGCCGGGGTTAGCCCCTCGTGGATAAGCGCCTGGAGGCCACGGGCCGCCGCTACCGGGTGGGCATCCTGCCAGACATTCCGGCCAAGGTTGACGCCAACCGCACCACGGGTAATTCCGTCGTGGACAAACTCATAGACTTCAATGATCGTGTCGCACTTGGGGCCACCGGCGATCACCACCGGCACCGGGCAATTCTCGGCAACCTTGTGGAAATCTTCGCACCAGTAGGTCTTCACCGCCGTTGCGCCCAGCTCGGCGGCGATGCGGCAGGAAAGCGCCAGAAAGCGAGCATCGCGCTTCTCAAGCTCTTTACCCACGGCAGTGACGGCCATGACCGGAATGCCGTAGGGCTCGCACGAGTTGATCAGGTTAGCCAGGTTGTTCAGAGTCTGGTGCTCAAAGTCGGAGCCGACAAAGACGGAGAGGCCGACAGCGGCGGCGTTCAGGCGGATAACCTCATCAATCGAGGTTGTCACGCTCTCGTTAGAGAGATCAGCGCCGACGATGCTGGAGCCACCGGAGACGCGCAGGATAATCGGCACCTTAATGTTCGGGTCAATGCTGGCGCGCAGCACGCCACGGGTGACGAAGAGCGCATCAACATAAGGAAGCAGCGGCGTAACCATCTCGCCGGGCTTCTCCAGGCAGCGGGTTGGCCCGAGGAAATAGCCATGATCCATCGCGAGGAAGAAGCAGCGACCATCCGGCTTGGTGATCTGCGCCCAGCGGTTCTGTTTGCCCCAGTCCATATCAACGGACTCCTTAGTATTGTCTATATGTCACACGGTTGTCGTGAGGGAAAGCGGTTTCATTATACGGGCTACATTGTGGCTGTCAACTTAGCGGCATGGCGTGTCAGGGCCAATACCTTTCACATAAGGCCATGCCGCATCCGATTCACGACCCCACGTTTACGCCTTTACGGCGCGATGATGTCTATAACCGCCAGGGATAATCTGTGGCGTATGGTTCTGTTATGCAGCATCACCTCACTACGGTACTGCCACACTGACACCTGACACCTGAAACCTGAAACCTAACACCTATCTCACTTACGCACAGCCAATCCGCACCTGCGCGTACTCTGGGTCCAGAATGGCAAGTTGATCACGGATGCGCTGGCGTAGGGCAATCGCGGGCTTGAGACAGTATTCTGTCGCGTCTTCTTCCGAAAGTTCGCCGTGCGGGAAGAGCAGTTTGCAGTAGCCCGCTGCCATGCGTGTGATCGCCGTGATGTCGCGCTGGTCGCCGGTTCCGGTTATTGTGCTGCGCTGCTGTACGATCTGTTCATGACCCGCACGGGTGCGCAGGTGATGCAGTACATCCCCGAAGAAGTCGGCCTTGAACCCGATGCCTGTGGCAATAAAAGATTGCTCGATCCGTGGGAGTTCCCACCCCGGTAAGATGCCGTGAATGCGGTCTATAAAGGCGGTTTCGCTCAGGAACTCGGGTAACTCG
>CAIXLU010000057.1 GCA_903920315.1 uncultured Oscillochloris sp. | reverse complement strand
TCTTGGCAATAGAGCATAAGTAACCCTGTCACGCTGAGCGAAGCGAAGCGTCCCGGCAGTAACCCTGTCACGCTGAGCGAAGCGAAGCGTCCCGGCGATGATAATGCAGATCGGGACGCTTCGCTTCGCTCAGCGTGACATATGTGACAGGGTGACTTTTGCTCTATTACGTTTTACGTTTTACGTTTCCCACTTTACGCTTTACGCTTCCCTCCCAACCTCAACAGTGGAACGCAACCCGTAATCACCTATTCCTCATCCTCTACATCTACAAGCTCCTCTTCCTCTGCTTCAGTCTCGTCGTGACCACTTGGTACATATGCTGTCGCTCCCAGCGCCAGCGCCGCCTCCACGCGCTCGCGCAGCCCGCGTAGCGGGCCGGTGATACGCGCTATGTTGACACCGCCCTCGGCGAAGAGCGTGACGATGTCAGCGGGCGGCACCTTGCCACGCAGCGCGAAGAGCGCGAGCAAGGCCAGATCGCGGGTGATGCTCGACTTGCGCTCACCGGGCAAGGCTGGCTGGTCGCGGTCGAGCAGCGGGAAAGTGGTGAGGATGTAGGCAAAGTCGGCCTCGTCTAGCTCGTAGATCTCCGCCACATGGGCGTCAATTTCTGCGCGCAGCCGTGCCCGCGCCGATCCTTGCGGTACAACGCCCGACGACCACTGCGCCGGTAGCCCGTACTCAGGTGCCAGTCCCTCCCAAAGGGCCGCGTATTCGGAACTTGTGCAGGTTGCCCGCAGCCCCGCCGCAACGAGGGCCATGCTCGCAGTGCAGGTTGGCACGTTGACCTCGCTGATGTTTGTAAATTTGAGAGATTTGCCACGCACACGCATCTGATAGTCGAAGACGAAGCTGTTCATGACACAGCTTAGAGCTAGTGTCTCGGCGTCGGTAAGAAATCCTCCCTGAAGTGTAGGGGCTTTGTCCTTCGCAAATGTGTGCGGCGGGATAGTGGCGGTGATGACAGTTCGGTAGTCAGTACTTCGCGCAATATCCCGCCACCCTAGTCGGTAGAACATATTAGCGGGATTACCATCGGTCTGGCGCATGCGCTGCAACCCAGCCTTCGTCGGCACCCACTTATCTGCCGACGCATAGTGGGCGTTGAAGTGAAAGATCATACGCCCATCGTAGAGCGGCCAGTACTCCTCATCGCCAACTCGCCAGTACTCGGGAAGACACAGCTCGCCTCCTGCGTTCTCCAGATACGTAGCATCAAAGAAAATGTCAGAGTCGGCTGAGGCATCAAGCTCACGATTAAGTTGCACCTTCCATCCGCTCGCTTTGCTGCCCAGGGCAGGGAAGCGGTCAACGAAGAAGGTTAGCAGGTCTGCGTCGCCCTGGCGGCGCAGCTCGGGGGGCGACCAAGTTTCTGGCGCAAGCCGAGCGATCAGGGCCACTGGAAGAGTGAGCGCCTCAGCATGGAGCCCAGCCAGCCGCTCTTTTAAGTCGGCCAAGCCCGGTGCGAGGATGGTACCCTCGGCATCCTTGCCAATCAGGAATGCCGTCTGGATCGAAGTAGTCGTTCCGCCACGCCGGGCACCCATAAGCACGAGGCGGATGCGGGTGTCAATCGGGAAGATCTTCTGGCGATTTTCGATCACATAGAGATAGTCGAATACACCCTCGGTGATCAGCTTCTGACGCACCATCGAGGCATTCGCGGCGAGATAAAAGGCGTCGGGGAGAACCTGGGCCATCGCACCATCACGACGAAGCAACCGAAAGTTTCGTTCAACGAAAGTGCGATACACATTAAAGTCGCCCTTACCGAGATTACCCGGTGCATACCAACTATACAGCGGTGATTGCTTCAAGAAGGCGGCTAACTGGAGGAAGCCCCGATCATATGTCCGCCAGTTTTCGTCTATCGCTGGATCTTCACGCAGCTCGGCGATGCGCGCACGTGACTTTTTGCCCTGGAGCGTGCGGAAGAGCGGGTCGTAGTTCGAGAAGAACTCTTTGACTTTGCTGGAGACGGTATCCCACGGCGGATTCCCAATAATCGTATCCAAGCCTCCGTTGACTCTCGCTTTGCCCTTCGGATCGCGCCATAGCTCAGCAAACTCTAACTCCCAATGGAAGAATCGCCGCTGGGAGGCAACGTATGCTGTCACACGCAAGACTGGGTCTTGGGCTATTCCCCCCAGATCCTCTGGGGCAGCACGGAGGATGCTCGCCGCCAGGTCGAGATACGCAGCCGTTGTAGGCGGCTCAGGCACTTGTAGCTCGTCGCCGTCCAGGAGGAGAAGTATACTGGACCCAAGAATCTAGACACTCAGGCGGCCAGAGTTCCGTACAATAGGTCTATGAAAAAGTCTTACACCTCAAGCTTCAAGGCCCAGGTCGTGCTGGAACTGTTGAAGGAAACCAAGACGCTGAACCAGCTC
>CAIXLU010000056.1 GCA_903920315.1 uncultured Oscillochloris sp. | reverse complement strand
GCGTGGGTCACGACCGATGCGCCCCGCCGCTTGGCCGTGGCGACGATACAGGACTATCAGCGGCAGGTACGTGCCTTTGCCCGCTGGATGGAAACCACCCTGGAGGTGGCGTTCACCGCCGAATCAATTACCCCCTATCGCATGGAACAGTACGTGGCGTCCCTGGAAGGGCAGGTCTTCCGCAAGTGTCGCAAACCAGCAACGGTCAATAAAGCCGTGGCCGCCCTTACGTTACTTGGGGCGTGGTTAGTCACGACCGAAACCTGTGCCGACACGCCTGCCCGTCGCCTCCGTACCATGGAGGAGCAACCGGGGCCGCCCCAGGCACTGCCCCCCACGGTCGTCACGAAACTGCTCGATGCGGCACACCACACCGGGGATCTTCGCGATGCCGTCGTGATTGAGATCCTCGCCTTTTCAGGCATGCGCGCCAGCGAGGTCGCCGCCATCCATCTGGAGGATTTGGAGGTCGGGCGGCGCACCACCTGGGTTCAGTTGATGGGCAAGGGCCACAAACGACGGCGGGTGCCCCTCCCCAAGCGAGTGGGCACCCTCATCCAGCAGTACCTCGATGTGCGGATGGCAACGGAGGGCCATCGTCCGACCACGGGTCCCCTCCTGATGGGCGAACGGGGTGGAATCACCCGCACGACGATTAACCGCACCGTCTCCACGGTGGCCGCCAGGGCACACCTCACCCCTGTGGAACGTGCGCTGGTGACTCCGCATGCCTTCCGCCATAGCGTGGCGACCCTTCTCGTGCGCACCCACGATCTCGTGACGGTCGCTGATCTTTTGGGGCACCAGAGCTTGTCGACCACCCGTCGGTATAGCAAAGCCACTGCGCAGGATCTGGAAGCGGCCGTGGAAACGCTCTACCCCGAACCCTAAGGAACCGCGCGTCGCATGCCTACCATGCACGATACGATCTACCCGCATCTCAACGCGGTCGTCGCCCGCCCGGATCTGCAACGGCTCTCCACCCCGACAGAGGCGGAATGTGACGTCGCGACCGCAGAAACGCGCGATGCGACCGCCTATCTGGGCTTCCTGCTGGCGCTGAAAACCTTTCAACGGCTTGGCTATTTCGTTCGGCTCTCCACCATCCCCGGATGCATTATCCGCCATATTGCCGAGCAGGTGGATTGCGTCGCCCAGATTCCCGACCTCGCGGCCTATGACCAGTCCGGGACAAGCCGTCGCCATCATGCCCGGATCCGGGCCTTGCGCGAGGTCAAACCCTTTCCGGCGGGCGGGATGCCGATCATCGAGCAGGCGATGGCGGCGGCCGCCCGCCAGACCGAACCCCTCGCGGATCTGATCAATGCGGCGATTGACGCCCTGCTCCGCCAATCGTATGAACTCCCGGGCTTCACCACCCTCGTCAAGGTCGCGCAACGCCAACGAACCCGGATAGCGATGCTGTTCTATCAGCAGGTGACGACGGATCTGTCTCCCGAACAGTCCACGCGCTTGGATGCCTTGTTTGTCGTTGACCCGGTGACGCAACGAACGCCCTGGGATCGCCTCAAAGACCCGACCGGCAAACCCACCCGTGCCAATCTCGCGGGCATTGCCACACATCTGGATTGGTTCGGCCCCTATCAGCCGCTCATGCGCCGCGTCATCGCTATCCCCGAATCCAAACGTCGCCACTTCGCCACCGAAGCGCTGGCCTATGATCGGGCCACGATGATCGCGATCAAACCTTCCCGCCGCTATACCCTCGCGTGTGCCTTGCTCGCCAGTCAGTATGCAGATACCCTTGACGATGTCGCGACCATGTTTATCAAGCGGGTACGGGCCATCCAGCATGCGGCCCATGCGGCATGGCACCAGTATCAGCAGCAGCAGCAGGCCCGCACCGATGCCCTTATCGCCACCCTCCGCGAG
>CAIXLU010000055.1 GCA_903920315.1 uncultured Oscillochloris sp. | reverse complement strand
TATGCAGATACCCTTGACGATGTCGCGACCATGTTTATCAAGCGGGTACGGGCCATCCAGCATGCGGCCCATGCGGCATGGCACCAGTATCAGCAGCAGCAGCAGGCCCGCACCGATGCCCTTATCGCCACCCTCCGCGAGGTCGTCGCCGGCTATCAGCAGGACGGGAGTCGGGAGGAACGATGTGCCGCTATCGACACCATCCTCAACGGCACGAGCGACACCGTGCTTCAGGAATGTGATGCCCATCTGACCGAGGTGGGGAATCACGTGGCTCCGTTTGTCTGGCCGTGCTATCGCAGTCACCGGGCAACGCTCTTTCGCCTCCTCACGCTCATCCCCTTCTGCGCGGGAAGTCAGCAGACGATCCTTGTGGATGCGATCACCTTTCTCTGTGCGCATGAACGCCATACCGGCGATTGGCTCATGGTTCAGCACGGTGAGACGCAGCTCCTCGATCTCACGTGGATTCCGGTCGGGTGGTGGCGCGTGGTGACCGCACTCCCGACCCGCAGTGACGTCCCGCAGCGGGTCAATCGGCGGCATTTTGAGGCGTGTCTGATGACCCAAATCCTGAGCGCCCTCCACGCGGGGGATCTCTACCTCGTGGGAGCGGAGCGATTTGGAGACCCCTTTGTGCGCGTCTGTTCGTGGGACGAGTATCACGCACGGATTGCCGCCTATGCCACCCCGATGGGAATCGCCGTCGATCCTGGAACGTTTGTACGAACCCAACAGGAGTGGCTTGCGACCATGGCGGCGACGACGGATAGCACGTTCCCAGACAATGATCAGGTCACCCTGGTAGCGGGTCGTCCCCACATTCGCCGCCCCCAACGGGCACCGGATCCACCCGGATTGGCGGAGCTTCAGCGCCAGGTGGACGCACGATCACATCCCCACAGTATTCTTGATGCGTTAGCCGATACCAGTCATTGGCTGGACTGGACGGCATCCTTCGGTCCTCTTTCGGGACTGGAACGAAAACTGGACGCACCCCGCGAACGCTATCTGGCAACCGTGTTCTGCTATGGCTGTCAGCTAGGGCCAAGCGCGACGGCACGGGCCATCGGCACGCTGGATCGTCGCCAATTAACCCGAATCGATCAGTACCACATCAGCGACGATCAGCTTGATCACGCCATCCCGTGTTTCATCAATGCCTATCAGCGGTGCGCCCTCCCGCAGGTGTGGGGAACCGCCGACCACGCCTCAATCGATGGCACGAAATGGGAACTCTATGAACAAAATCTCGTATCGGAACAGCACATTCGGTATGGGGGCTACGGAGGAATCGCGCTCTACCTGCTCTCAAGTACCTACATTGCCTTGATGTCCAACTTTATTGCCTGTGGGGCATGGGAAGGACACTACCTGCTCGACCTCTTGGAGCAGAACCACGCGAACCTTCAGCCAACGGTTATTCATAGTGATACCCAAGGACAAAATGAAGCCATTTTCGGTTTAGCGTTCCTCCGGGGTATTGAACTCATGCCGCGAATCCGGAACTGGCGAGATCTGATCTTCTACCGACCCTCCGCCCATGCATCCTACGTCCATATCGACGCGGTGTTCTCCCAGAAGGTGATTGACTGGGATCTCATCCGCACCCATCACCCCGATATGCTGCGGATGGCGCTCTCCATCAAGGAAGGGCGCATTGCGCCCTCAACCATTCTTCGGACGATCAGTGCCGGCAAAAGCAAGCTCGCACAGGCATACCGGGAGCTTGGCCGCGTCCGACGAACCGGATTTCTCCTGCGTATCATGGCCGATGCCGATCTCCGTATGTTGGTTCACAAAGAGACCAATAAAAGTGAGAGTTTCAACCGCTTTGTGAAGTGGCTGGGATTTGGGAGTGCGGGAGTCATCCGTGAAAATGAACGACCGGCGCAAAAAAAGGCCATCAAATACACCCTGTTGATCGCGAACGCCATGATATTTCACACCACGGTCACGTTAGCCAATGACCTCCGGGCCTTGATTCGCGAGGGCTATCATGTGGATGCGGCGTGCGTAGCGGCCTTGAGTCCCTATGCCACCAAACACCTTGATCGGTTCGGCACCTACACCCTGAACCTTGGGAACCCTCCCGAGGCGGTTGATTACGAGACACCCGTAGTGAGTCCGCCAGCGCCCCCAGGGGAACCACCTTCCCCAAACGAACCGGCGACTCCCACCGATTGAGCCATACGCTGCACCCAATCGTACATCATCGTGGATGAATAGATTGATATTGTTCGATATGGCCCGTTTGTCGCGAATCCTTACCATACCCCAACGTATTCGCCTCGTCATTGCCTAGCCCGACAAGGCGGATCAATATCCGCAGCGTATTGAGCGGCAGGCGGTTCGTACCGTCCAGGTATTTGTAGAGCGTGGTGCGGTCGATGCGCAACTGCTCGGCGATCCAGGTCTTCGTACCCTGGGGCCGCTGACCCTGCATGCGCTCAATGTAGGCATCTACTGCGGCGTTGAGCCGGTCAAGAAACTGCTCGGAGTCGGGGGTGATGGGCTGGCTCATTGGATCTCTGCTCTGTCGATGGATCCGCGACACCTGCGGCGGTAGATGTGGTCGATTGGTCAACACCGCACGCAGTACGCTGCGATGGTCATAGCGCTGTGGCCCAGTCGGCCACCCTGGCGCCGGGCTGATCACCCGGCTCGGTGGTCATTCTTCTGCTCTAAGGAGAATGACCATGACTATCGGCACCCTGCTCATCGCCCTGCTTGTCCTCGTCCTGCTGCTGCCCTACGACTGGGGCTATAAGACTGACTTCCTTGGTCGCCGCACAGGTTCTTGGCGATCAGTCCTATACACCTATTGTTATGGCCCTGGCTATGAGTATCTGAAATTCGATGGACTGCGCCGCCTTCAGTCCTGGCTCATGATGATCCTCGCTACGGTCGCCGGGCGGCTCCAGTCGGATCTCGTGGCTTGGCTGGTGGAGGCGATCCGTCAGGCAATGAGCCTCTGAGGTTATCGTAGGGCGCTGAGCCAGACCTGGCTCAGCGCCCGTACATCCACATTCCACCTATGGTGTCCCATCAGGGTTCACAAAGACCAGTCCCTTAGCCTCTAGCACCGCGCAGAACTCGCTGCCGGTGAACCACTGCCCGGTGCGCCGCTGGTCGCTGATCTCCCAAAACTTGCGGTCGCGGATTTCCTCTGCGCTCATCGCTTTCAACGCCTCAAGGCCACCGCGCATGCCGACCCAGATACCGTCGCCAGCCGCCTTCGCCACAAGGTACATCTGCGGCGACCAGAAGGGCTTGCCTGTCCAAGCGATACCGTTCAAGGGCTGGTTGTCGGGGTCCATCGCCCACCGCGCCAGAGCCTGAAACTCCTTCAGTGGCAAGTATTGCCAACCGTTCGACGTGGTCGCGGTGGAGAGTCGCTCGTTGGCAAAACCAGGCTTGCGCCACGCCTGTCGCATCACACCGGCCATCCCATACTGTACGCCCACATACAGTACTTCTTCTGACTGAAGGAGGCTTGCGACACTCTGGGCTGTCGTTTCCGCCCCATTCACGATGGCCCGTGCGTAGGGGTAGCCACGAAACTCGCCGAGCGCAAAGTCGATCAGCGCCAGCAGGGTGTGCCGGATCTCCGTGCTGAGCGGGGCGATCTCACCGCGCCCCTCACGGCCCAGGATCGCGCGTACTATCTCGACGAAGGCCAGCGAATGCTCGTTGGTTGGCTGCCATGTCACGAGGGCGGCATGATCTCCCGCGTCAAGCTTGATATTCAGTTCCTCCGTGGAAGCCTGCGAGAGCGACCAACCGGCCTCACTCCGCACCGCTGGTACGAGGTAGATCATCAGCACCTTATGAGTCGTCAGGTTCTGCTTTGCCAGTACTTGACGTAGCCCCTGGTACTGCGCCGCAAGCTGGCCGACAGTCAGGGAGGTGCCAAGGATCTTGTTCTCAATGGCAATGAACCAGTCCCCGCAATGCACCACGATGTCAATGGCGCCGTAGCTATTGCCGACAGGATAGGGTAGCTCTAGCTCGACGGTGATCCCCGCTGTTGCATCCTCAAACAGGTTGTCGCGTAGCCGTGGGTCGAGGGTTGCCGCAAACGCGGTGATCTCGGGAATTTTGGCGTGTTGCCCAATCTCCCGCAGCAGGGTCGCCAGAACCATTGCGCCCAGACCATGATCCATCTTTGGCGAGAGCAGATACGCCAAAAAGGCCGAGATGTATTCTTCACGCATCGGCTGACGACCAGAGGCGAGTACCCGGAAGATGTTCATGTCTGTTCCTCACTTGCTCCATTATGACGCTGCTGCACTGTGACGTTTTCGCCAGGGCCATTGCCGACTTATTCGTGAGTAACCGCATAGTCGGCGCGCTGGGGCAGGATGTGATCGGGGGAATCGTCGGAGAACCGCTGTTGGGTATCGTGGAGTTGCGCGGCGGCGAGGGACAGCAGAATGGTCGGCATAGACGTACACCCTTGTCGCCCCAGCCAATGGAGTCCTTGCGAGGGAATCGCGCGGATGCTACAATGACGAGGCACAACCCAAACGAATATCGCATCACAGAACCCACGCAGTGCTTGGCAGCCTACAGGTGGGTTTTGTGATTCACTGGGCCAAGTATAGCATGTACTCGTGTCGTATGGGCAAAAATTTGACGATACAAACAAACCCACTGGCTGAATTCACCAGTGGCTTTTGTGTGTCGCTTGCGCAGCCGCATTGCGCGGGCGATGGTAGCCGAGTTGACGAGGCCGATCCCGCGAGACTCCGAGGCGGCGATCACCTACGAGGGGGGGGACTCTAGAAGAATGGCTGTCGGAACGCCGCGCCAGGACGTGGGAAACCGTCCGTGCCTGGGAGGTGGAAACGACACGAAAACGGCACGAAAACGACCTCAATCCGGCGGGCTATCCGACAGACCTTCCGACGTGGATACTCCGATCACCCTCTGACATAGAATACATCTTCAGGGCGATTTACACTAAGACAAGGTTTCAGGTGCCAGGTTTCAGGTTTACAGTTCGTAGTGCAGGCTTCCAGCCTGCCGACGCGCATCTGGCGGGCTGGAAGCCCGCACTACGCGCAGCCCAAACTGTAAAGCTGGATTGAACCATGTCTAAGTTGTTTAAATCGGATTGACGGTCAGGGTACCATCTTGGAGGCCAAAGCAAGCCAAACTATCATCAGGCCACGAGGCCAACCGGCTAAACCATCTTGGGAAAATGCGGTACTGCTCTATAGCGGTGAGTGTAACCATTCAGCCATCGTGATTGCATTTTTACCATTTTGGAGTGCGATCTTTGTAAATCAAGGTTACTACTCGTTGCCGTAGACACTTTCGAAAGATTAGATGACTTGCAACTGATGCTGCTGGTGCTATCTGCATGCTCAGGTTCACGCAGTTCTGTAGCGCACGGACTGCTACCCTGTTGTCCGGTACCGGACAACACAGAACCCCCCATGCTCTACGGAGCATGGGGGGTTCTGTGTGTTCTTCCTCTCACGAGATCATGCCTCCTGCACATAGCGCATGGACACAAAACCTATGCCGTTTGCGAGGTGGCCCCATCGTACATCTCCATTGATCGCCTCGGTACCCTTTGTCTTAATCACATCTACCTCAATACGCTGGCCGTAGTAGACCCTGGCGGCGATGACGGCCTGGGTGTTCGGTGCCTGCCGCACATAGAGGGTGTTCGTAATCACGCGGTATGTCTTGTTCGCCCGCGTATCGCCCTCGGCGAGCGGGGGCGCTGTCGGTGCGGTTGCCGATGTATGGACTGCGACGAAGATACGATCCAAGAGGTCGTCAACGTCCAGGCCGAGCGGATCGACCTTACGGGTGGGCGCAACCTGGTGGTGAGTCACGTGCGCGGCCCGCGTGAGGGCATAGCGTACGTTGATCTGCTGGGCAAGCTCAATGGCGGCGGTCACTTGCGCGTCGGGGTAGGGGTCTTTATCGTTGTTCAGGTTCTCCAGCTCGATCCCGATAGAGATATCGTTGGGGTCTTCTCCTGGATGTCCCGGGATCTCGTCGGCCCCGGCGTGCCATGCCCGCTTCCCTTCATCCACCAGTTGGAAGATCTCGCCCTTCTTGGAGATCAGGTAGTGTGCGGAGACCACGAGGCGGGGATCGGGCTGGCCGTCCGCGTTGACCGGGGCCGGGTCGCAGAGGTGGCCGATGCTCGTGCGACCGCCGGTGGCGTGCCACACTACGGCCTTAATTGTCCATGGCCGCTGATTGAAGTTCGGCGAGTGCCGATCATGGGTGATGTTCATGAGGGAGGTACATCTCTGTCGGTCGAGCGCTGTAGCTCGGGGGATTGAATACCGTTGCGGTCGAGGACCGAGCGCAGCATACGGTTCTCATCGTGGTACAGTCCCATCTTGGTGGCCAGGGCGAAGTTCTCATCGCGCATCTGACGCATCTCCTCTTGGAGCTTGATCATGTCTCGTTCCAGTCGGTGCGATTCGGACTCCGAACTCCCCGCTTCCTGGCGAAGCTTCCTGATCTCCGTATTCATGACGAGGGACTCAGAGCGCAACGTCTCAATCTGTCCGGTGAGCACCATGACTTGACCCTGGAGCTTTGCGTTCTCCACAATCAGACCCTCGTTTTGCCGGTCGATCATATCTAAGCGCGTCCTTGCCTTGTCGAGATCTTGCCGGATCTCGTTGCGCATCGCATAGTTGGTGTCGATCTGGTTTTTCTGTCGATTGAGGAAGGCATTCACCACGCTGGGTGTGATCCCGCCCACGCCGAGTGCTCCTGCCATTGCCACCCAGAACTCAAGGTCGGTCATGGACATCGGGATCTCCCTCTCGTGGTTCCCCGGAGGCGCGGTCATCGGCATCTGTGGCATCGAGGGAGACGGCGACCTTGGCCTCGGTGAGTTTGATGGTGTGGAGCAGCGTGCAGCTCGTGAAGGCGCTTAGTCCCGAGAGGATACCGTTTGTCCAGACCGCCTCGGCGAAGCTGGCTCGGTCAGCAGGTGTGGGCATATAGCCCAGGTAGATCGCCAGCCCCCAGAGGCTCAGGCTCATGACGCCGGCGAACACCGCCACCAGCATGCGCTTCTGTGCCGGTGACTGGTGGGTAAGAAAGGGGACATACTCGAAGGCGGTAAAGAGCCATGGGCCGAGGGCGAAGCCGCCGGAGAGTACCGAGATCACAAAGGCGTGAAATGTCATGCGCGGTTCTCCCCCCGAAGGGCGTTGGTATCGATCTTGTCTCCGCTCTCTGTCTCCCAGGTCGTCTCCTCCACGAATAGCCGCGCCTGCCCCTCGCGGTCAAAGACGACGCGGATCACGCCGAAGAAGAGACGATCTCCGGTCTTGCTGTCTTGGCACTGCGTGAGCTTCTGAATCAGCAGGCGCAGCGGCTCGTCAAGTTCAATGATCATCGGTGCTACCCAAGTTCCCGATCATCGAAGATCTTGGTGGGGTCCGACTCGTAGGGCCAACTGTGTGCCCCCGTGGACTCTAGCCGCACCGTGGCCGTGAGCATGTCAGCCCCCATGCTGAACGATCCCTGGACGGAGCCGAGGAGAAAGGTCTTGGTCAGATCGACGGGGTGGCGCACCCCCGCCTTGCACATCTTCTCAAGGATGGTCGCCAGTTCGTCGGCGAGTACAACGGTAACAGCCATAAACCCCTCCCCATGTGTGTGTGTCGTCCTTCCGTGCTACGGTACACAATGAGGGGCGAGTAAGGCAAAATAGACACACATTTGTTTGCACATACACGGAAACGTGGTATAATATGTAATAATGTCACAAGACGTATACCAAGGTTAAATACATGGACATCATCTACATCATGTGGCAAGAGCTTAACGCCACCGTGCCGATGCAGCAGCGCCTGGACTCGGCCATTACCGCGCATAGGGACAGGTTTGGCGGTGAGGCCACGCACTTCACCATGCCGAGGGGAGCCGCCGACCTGGGCCTCTCCTTCCCCTCGGGATCAGAGGTGCGCTACGTCGATCATGTGCAGCCCTCCCTCATCCATGCCGGCCATGTACGTCGCTATCGAGCAAACTCTGTCAGTGACAGAGAAGCATTACCTATCTCTGTCAGTGACAGAGAAGCATTACCTATCTCTGTCAGTGACAGAGAAGCATTACCTATCTCTGTCAGTGACAGAGAAGCATTACCTATCTCTGTCACTGACGGAGAATATCAGCGAATTTCGCTCGTTCCGCAGGAGGGATCGATGAAGGATTCCCGTAATGCGAGATCTTCCCTGCTCTTCTGCGGTATCATGTCCGACGACCTGGACGCCGCCTACGCCGCGCTGCGCGACGAGTATGACGCGCATGGTCGCGCACCTATCTTCTTCAACGCACTCAAAGGCGCACGCACCTACCTACGTCAGAAGGCGGCCCCCTGGCGGCTCCGCCCCGATATGTGGTTCACCGGGGATGGGGAGAACCGGGATCGTGTGCGTCGGGGTGAGCCACCCATTGGCTATGCGCTTCGTCTCGACACAAGCCGCTGTGCGTGTATGCTGCTTCACCCGTTTAAGAAGGGGAAGAACTACCCCACATGTGTGCATCTTCAGATCGTTGCGCTGTATCTGCGCACCCTATGTGACTCCGATGAAACTGCTACCGCACCGAATCTACACCGGCGTCCATGACGACGCGGGGTTTCGCGTTGACAACGGCGTCAACGCCCTGCGATTTAACGCCTTCTACGTGTACGGTGACCGCTGCTGGCACACGGAGGACGGAATCCGGCAACTCGCGCTGGACATCCTCATTGATGCGCTTGATGAACCCTCGGTACCCTGGAGTGCGCTGCACACGGAGGCGGAACGCGCAGACGCGACGTGTGCCTGGGTGCCGCACCGTCATTACGTCCCGGTCATAGCGGTTCTGGCGCGTACCCGAGCATACGGGCGCTGGACGATACCTCAACCGCAGGTGATCGCCTGGCTCCACGACTGGCAAGAGCAGAGCCACCGTCTCTCGTATGCGCGTCGCTACCCAGACGGCTCCTACCGAGGTCTCACCTACGAGGCGTGGGAGCGTATGTTTGGGGAGATCATGGGGAGGTTCGGGGTCTGTGACCTCGCCGCGTATGGGATGGGCCGACCCCGGCGCATGGCGTACTATCTTGCCGGACACATGCCCCAAGACATCGTGATCAGCTGGAGTCAGCGCCGTATCGCCCATCTCTCCACGCTCCCGCTCGTGCGGGACGAGGAGGAGCGGTACGGCTGATCGTGCGCGATGCGGCGACGATGAGGTTGTCCGGTATCGGACAACTGAAAAAATCTATGGATCGCGTGTCTCCGCTATCTCTGACGCCCGGAGGATCGCCTCTCTGTGGCACGGGGTAACGGTGGGCATTTCTGAAAAGAGCGTTGTATCGCATAGGTGCCAGCGTCCCCGCTCTCTTGGATACCATAGGGTTCGCGCACTTGGGTAGTACGCAACTTCTTAATTTACTTGGTACATAGTATATGCTATAATAGCATATGTTGAGTGCTTGTAGTTATGTCGTACGACGCCGCATGAAATCAACGCACATCCAGCATCACAAGCGGATAGGAGACGACGATGAGCATGACTGCGCCGCCGACGACAGCAGGCGCACGAACCTCCGCAGGGGCGAGCAATGACCTGACCGACGACGAGATCCAAGATCTGATGCGCCACTCAAAGGTGAATCAGCTTGTGCAGCTCGCCATGACACAGGGTGCGCAGGAAGCAGGTAAGGAACGAGACGCGCTGACCACGAAGCTTGCCGATGCATGCGATCAGATTGATCTCCTTCAGGAGCAACTGAACAAAGCGGAGGCAGCGGCAGGCGCGGGCAACCCCGACATCAGGCAGTACACAGACAAAATCGCACGCCTGAATCGAGAGATCCGCGATCTCAATGCGGAGATCGCATCGCTCCGCACGCAACTCCGCAGCGGCGGCGCGGCCCGAGGAGGACGGGCATCGGCGAAGGACGCGAACATCTCCGGCACGCTGAGTGGTCTCGGGAGGTGGGTGCGCGTGGTGTTTACCCATCCTCGGCTGATCATGGAACTGTTCGCCCTTTTGATGATCATTGGTGCGATGTTACGTCTGTGGGTTGTGGGTGGTGACTTCTCGCTCAATGGCCTCGCCAGTATGGGGATTATCCCTAAGAACTGGAGCAGTGCGCCCACCCTGGATCTCCTCATTCTGGGGAAGGTGACCGGATTTCACCTTTACCAAGTGGCGATCAGCCTTATCGAGACCCTGTTTACTCCCGTCTACTTCCAGTGGAATCGCGGGTTCCCGATCAAACTTCGCCGCCAGTCGTTCCATCTTACGCTCGTGTGGCTATTCTCGTTTGGCTTTCTTGATCTCGGTACCTCCTTCCGAGGAATCTCGGAGTGGATGCGGACGGGCATAACCTGGGAGTCCTACACCGATATTACGCTGCCGCAGACGGGGACCCTGCACTTTGTGGTTGGCCTGACGCTGGGCACGATCATTGCCTACGTGGTCGAGCCGGTCATCACCGACGCGATCGATCGGATCCGGCGATTGCCGAACGTCCCGGTTGTTCATACAGGTCTATAGAAAGGGGACAATGACGTGCTCCCCCCCGTTATGGTTGTCGGTCAGGCTATTACGCCGATCAATATGAATGACACCGGCGTTCAGATTATCATCATCATCCTCTGCGTGCTCACGCTCGCGTTCCTGGCATTGCGAGACGCGGCTGTGCGTGCGTGGAACCAGAAGCGCCTTCCGCCGTTCCTGGTCACGCGTGTACGCGGGGTAGCGACGATGATCCGCGTGGCCATAACCTATCGAGGGGCACGTTCCCCGCAAAGCTCTACACCGTACCATCGCACCATGACCCTGCCGACGGCAGCGACGCCGTTGGCAGGGCGCTCCTTTCTGGCGGACACTCCAGCGGTCGGCATTCCTACGTCATCGGCCATCGCGCCGGAGAGTCCGACCGCGACCCGGATCACGTCGCTCTCTGCGCTGATTCAGACGACGACACCGGCGGTCGTCGTTCCCTGGAAGGGTGACACGTGGCAGATCATGGCGGACACCACAAGCGCATTGGCCAACCCTCCGAATGACCTGCGTGATATCATCGCGTATATGCGTAGCGAACATCTGCGCGTTTACGGCGAACACGGAAAGTTTCTCGTACCGCAAGGCTTTACGCTCGAGCAGGGCGTCCCGCATCAGTGGTTCACCCGAGCAATCCGAGGGACGAACCATCAGGGTGTTGCCGGACTGTCTGATACGGGTAAGGACTCGCGGATGCGGAACCAAGCCATCAGCCTGATGCTCCAGCATCCCCCGGAAGAGATATCGCTGTGGATCCTTGACGGCAAGGGCGACTGGATCTTGTTTGAGAACAAGGCGCATGTCCGTATGTGCGTCCGTGACCCCGACGACATTGAGGATGCGTTTAAGCTCTTGGAGGAGGAGCGACATCGCCGCCAGACGCTGATTAACGACTACACCCGCGATCATCAGGTACTCACCACCTGGGACACGCTGCCGCCTGAGTTTCGATTCGCGCATGATATGCCGCTCATGTGGGTGATTGTCTCGGAGTTAGACATGCTCATGGAATGTTTTAAAACAGAGCGGGCGTTTGAGGTTGCACTGAGTAGGCAACTGCGTGCATCACGATCCGCAGGAGGGCGCTGGACGATATCAACTCAGCGCTTTAACGGCAAGGAAACCTCCTGGCGGGGCATGATCAATCATTGGTCGTCGGGGGCGCAGACGTTTCCCACCGATGATAAGCCGAACACCTCGCTCAGCACGCCGCAACTGCGTGAGCGAGGAGCGCTGCCCCCCAGCAGCATGACTCTCCCGCTGCACGCGGGGGTCGCCACGGTTGTCGCGGGCAATCAGGCGGTCACGGTGCGTGACCCCTATCTCAGTGGGGAAGAGATAGGTCGTCTTTTGGCAACGCTTCCTGATCGCGTCCTGCCGCTCTCGCAGAAGGCGGCAACGAAGGTCGCTCAGAAGACGCCGCCGCCGGAGCGCCGCCCAAGCAGGTCGCCCGCCCCGATGCCTCGCGCCACATCTCCGGCTCCCTCTGTGGTCGCAGAGACCTACCCAGGGCCACGCATGACCCTTGATGAGATCGCGGAGTATATTGCACGGTCGCCGCAGATTCCCCAGTGGCGTATCGAGCGCAACTTGTTTGGGGTGAGCGACGAGACATCCTATCGCACGGTCTGCATGGCCGTTGAGCGACTACGAACCTCGGTCACGGTGGGGGAACCCCTCGCCGTCTCGGAGGAATGAGGAAGATGTACGATGACGGCAATCACCGTAGAACTGTCGGCTGACACGTATCGGAAGCTCCAAGAGCAAGCGCAACGGATCGGTAAAGTGCCGGAGCTTGTGGTCGGCGAGTGGCTGTCCGAGTTGTTAGCAAAAGTCCCCACGCCTCTAAGTGAGCGTGAGCGCGCCCGCGAGGCACTACGCGCCGCCGGCCTACTAGTCGAGTTCAGTGCAGAAGAACAAGCGCACGCCAAAGCGGCGGTCACGCTGACGCTGGACGAGGTACGTGCTGCACTTGACCGGGCGGGCGGAAAACCGCTGAGCGAGATTATTCTTGACATGCGTGGGCCAAAAGAATGAGCAATTTCTATCTGGACTCCAGCGCACTCGCTAAACGCTACCTCACCGAGATCGGGAGTGCATGGATCAACGGCATCACCGACCCTGCAATGGGCAACAACATTGTCATCGCGGAAATCACGCTCGTTGAGGTTGCGGCGGCACTGGCCGCCCGTCATCGCGGTGGTGGTTTGACCTTGGCCGAGCGTGATGCCGCAATCCTTCTCTTCACGCACCATTATGCGAACGAGTATACGGTTATCCACATCGAGCGGGCGATGATCAAACAGGCAGCAGATCGCACCCAGAACCATCGCTTGCGCGGATATGACGCGGTTCAGTTAGCGGTCGCGATGGCGGTCAATGACCACTACGTCGCACGTGGGTTGGACCCACTCATCTTTATCACCGCCGATACGGATCTGGCGGCGGCGGGGGCGGCGGAAGGGTTGGCAGTGGATAACCCCAATCATCACCTGTGATTCCCGATCTATCTCGTCGTATACCGGAGCGAGAGGTACATCATGACCGAGATGAGTAAAGCGATTGTCGCGATTCACAGCGCGTATACGTCCTATGTCAGTAACCGCAGGCGTTCACACGGGGCGAATCGCCTTCCGGTTGTGCCTGAGCTTCCGGCTCTGGGCCGCATTCGATGTCCATCCGAAGTACCTTACCCGTCTGCATCGGGCCGACGGATATGATTACCCAAGGAAATCTACCGATGAACACACCTCCGAACTCACGGCGCGATCATGCGAGGTGCGAGTCCTCCATGCGCCGTGCCCACGTTTCCTCTGTCGGGGTGGAAGCCTCGCAGTTCCCAGGCGGGAGGGCATTCTGATGGCATCCCACTCCCTACGCAAGCGTGCCGCGACCGCATCGCCGGAGGTGGCCTACGAGCTGTTTATCCGCTATGACGATGGCGCAGGCTTCTCCAAGATGATCGCCCGTGCGCCGGGCGTGTCGGACGAGATCCTTGAATTTAAGTACCCGGCCCTTGTTGCACTGAATACTTTCTTTGACCCCATGGGCACGGCGGGTCTTGAGCTTATGAACGTCGAGGAGTCCCATAAGAATGGGACAGGCCCGATCTTCGACGACAGTGTGGTGTACGCCGTTGGAACCATCGTGATGGCGAACGGAACCGGAAGGTTCGATACATCCCACCAGCGCTATGTCACCGAGAGCGCGATGCTGCGCTTCCACGCGGGCCTGGGCAAGGCGATGACGCACTTTGGTCTCGAGCGGGCTATCATTCACCTCACGGTAAGCGTGAACACCGAGCGCTTTACGGCGCTCTCGGATCGTCTCGTTCACTTTTATAGTGGAGATCACTACTTCCGGTTTAACGGGGACGCGCTACGTGGGCATGTGGCGCGTGTTCTCGTCGTCCCCCAGGCAATCGCGGCGGCCTTCTATGTGCAGCACACTCCCCCCGATAATCTGCGCGAGATGCTGGAGGAAAACCCCCTGACGGACTCCACTATCCTCGCGATGGATGGCGGAAATTTCAATATCAACTTCTCCGTGCTTATCCCGCACCCCACGATTACGAAGTGGTGCCAAACCCGCGAGGCGGGAAGATCTCAATTGGTAAGCGGCTCGCGGAGATCCGTCGTGCGGTATGGGAGGAGGGGTTCTCCCAGATTCGCGACAAGACTCGGGGGGTAGGCCC
>CAIXLU010000054.1 GCA_903920315.1 uncultured Oscillochloris sp. | reverse complement strand
GCATCAGCGGAGATCGGGCCATCCCCCGCGTGATCCGCATCGGGGGGGGGCGTGTCCGGGGGCAGATCGCGGTCAGGGAGCAGCACGAGATCGTGCAGCGTGAGGGTCGGGTCGTAGGGCAAGAAAACCCGGTAGCACTGAATCACCGTCGAGATTCGCGGCTGAGTGCGGCCCCGTTCGAGGAGCCGCAGCGCGGTCGGATGGATGTGTGCGGCCATCGCCAGCTTGTGAACCGTCCCCAGCGGGTCACTCGCGTGGGGCGCGTAGGTGTGCCGCAACAGCGGCGTCCCGAAGTACACCTCCGGCAGATCACGCAGTGGCTCCATGTCCGCCGGGATGACGTGCCGCCGTACCACAAGGGGGGACGGCTCCCCGTGGACGGCCACCAGATCATGCAGCGTGAGGGTGGGCGCGATCTCTCGCACCGCCCGGTAGACCTGGATGAGCACTGATGTCCACGTATCGCTCGCCCCATGCAAGTCCGAGAGGGTCGCCCGCCGCATGCTCGCCCGCGCCGCAAGATCGACCCCGGTGATGTGGAGCCGCTGCTTGAGTTCGGTGATGCGCCACCGCCAGCCTTCTGCGTCCATCGGTGTTCCTCGTTTCCGCGTTCCCGCGTGTCGGTCATTCCCCGTCCCCCATCATAGCGCAGGAGTACGCTTTATGCAATAGTCCCGCTGCGCTTTGTACGCCTTGTGCTTGACATACTGTACCCTTTATGCTATAATGAAAAGGTCAAAACGTACACATCACCGATTGCCAGAAAGGGTGCCCGCCATGTACAAGATCCTCACTGCTGCCCTCATCACCGCCGTGGCCCTGGCGGTCTTCTTCCTGGGCCAGGTCGCGCTGATCGTCGTCGGCGGCATCGCCACCGGCCTCGTCCTGGGCGAGGTGGTCGATCTGTTGGGCATGGACATCCTGGCAATCCGCAAGGGAAGCAGCGGCAGCACGAGCCAGACTCGCGGCAAGGGTCGCGAGCGGGACGATGCGTAGGAACACACCGTCGCGAGCGCGGGGAGTGAGTGACATCCCCGCGCCGCGATCATGAAGGGGCAGAGACCATGACGACCACGACGAGTCCGAAGCGCACCCCGAAGCCTGTCCTGCCTGAGCTGACCGAGGGGCAGGTACGCCACGTCTACCGCACGGCCATCAAAGTAGGCGAGGACTTTCACACCCTGGAGTGCGAGATAACGGTGCCGCTCGGAGCCAGCGACGCGCTGATTCACGCGGCCCAGGACACGGCCCATCGGGTGCGGGCCGTGCAGATCGCGGCAACGCACGCGGCTATCGCCGATATGCGCGAGGATGTATCGCTCGCCAGCGGCGGGCGCGGCAGTCGCTACGTCATCCGCGACCCGGACGCCCCCGCCAGCGATAAGCAGCGCCACACGATTGACCGCATCGCGAAGGCGAAGGGATGGAGCCTCGCTCACCTCGTCACCTTCTGCGAGGGCGTGGGCTACCCGGTGCTGACGCTGACCAAGGGGCAGGCGTCCTGGCTGATTGATATGCTCACCACCGCCCCAACCCTGCCGTTTACGCCGCAGGCCGCGCAGGATGCCGCTGGGACGCCCCAGGAGGGCAGTGCGCCGCCAGTTGCAGGCGACAATCAGGATATTCCGTTTTAGGTGCGCAGGGGTTGGGAATCGTTCCCAGCCCCATCAGCAGGAGCCGAACATGGACGATACGTTTCTCACCACCGCCCGCGAGTCCCTCACCGCCGCCCGTGCCACGCCCCGCCGACAGGCCGCTGTCACCGCCGCCCTCGACGCCCTGGAGCGGGCGCTGGCCCTGCTCGATGCGGCGCGGCGGCCTCGCCCCATTCCCCTCGTGTCACCGCTGACGCCACCGACCACCCGGCTGGACATGATCCCCCGGCAGGAGCATGTCAAGCGGGCGCTGGAGGTGGCGCTCGTGGGATCGCACACCGTCACGCTGATCGCCGAAGGCGATCCGGGGGATGCCTTCGCGCTGGCGGGCTGGCTCAACGCCTACCAGCCCGACACGGCCCGCGTGGTGCGCCCGTGTCCCTGCGGGAACCGGGGCAGCGACCGTGCCGTCTGCCATTGCTCCGCCGATGCGCGGCTCGCGTATCAGGCGCAGCCGGAGATCGTGCAGGCGCTCCTGGCTGATCTGATTATCACCGTGCCGAACATCATGGCGTTCCCCGACACCCGTGGTGAGCCGGACGAGCGGGTGCAGGAGCGCGTGGCGTCGGCGCGGCGGCGGACGGTCGCGGAGGAGCGTGTAGACCCCGATCAGCGTCCGTTCGTGTCCACCCTGCACGACTCTGCGGCCACCTCGCTCCTGAAAGCGGCGATCCGCCAGCTCCCGATGAGCGGCACGCGGATACGGCAGATGCTGGCCGT
>CAIXLU010000053.1 GCA_903920315.1 uncultured Oscillochloris sp. | reverse complement strand
TAGGGCTTGATGAAGTAGGGCGAGTGCAGCAGATCCAGCCCAAGGGCGCGGACGCGCAGCGGCAGTTCGATCTGCTGGAGTGGCGAGAAGGGCGCGGAACGCAGCGGGGCCAACTCCACGCCGGGGAGCGCGGCGAGATCGTTCAGGCTGTAGCGGGTGCCGTGGCGGGGCGGGTTGTGCAACAGCACCAGAGTATGATCGTGGTGACACTCGGCTAAGGCACGAGCCAGGCTGACGATATAGCGCCCGATGCCGGGGAAATGATCACCGATATAGCGCGCGTCCAGGCCGATCCGCATAGAATCTCAATAAAAGCGCAGGAAGAGTGCGGATGGTTGAACAACCACCTACGCTCTTCCTGTACCTCTCACTTCTGTCGGCGCAACAACTGGTTGGCCCGTATAAAGTCATCGTCGCGGGCGGGGGCGGCAAGGGCGCTCTCCAGTTCGGCCATCGCCCGGTGGGCACCCTCGCACACGGCGCTGCCCCACGAGGTCTGCCCGGTATCCTGTTCGGCAACTTCCCGCAGAGCCGCGACACCATCGGACACCCGCAGATCCACAAGCGCCCGACACGCCTCATAGCGCACGTCGGGTTCGGGGTGGTGTAGGGCAGTGACGAGAGAGTGGTAGGCTCTGGGATCGCCAATCTTTCCGAGGGCGCGGGCAGACCGCGCCGCCACATGGAGATCTGGGTCGGTAAGGCCCAGCAGGATCTGGTTGAGCGTGCGTGCCTCGCCCACGATACCAAGCACGCGGATCGCCTCAATCCGCAGATGCGTGTCGTCACTCTCAGCTAAACGTAACAACTCCGGCAGGGCTGCCGCACCGATCATACCCAGTACCCAGGCCGCACGCTTGCGCCGCTCCTGTTCAGATGATGCGAGCAGACGTGTGAGAGGTTCCACAGCGGGTTCGCCCAGCACGCCTAAGGTGAAGGAGGCTTGGGCGCGCTGAAATTCATCGCCTGAACAGAGATCAGCGATTAGTCCGGTGATGAACTCGGGTGTATGGGTCATAGCTAGCTCCTTTCCGCAAGCACCTCACGTAGCCCGCGCAGCCGAGTGCGCAGTAGCTCGCTCGCCCGACCACTAGTGAGGGCGCAGTTGCGCGGGCGTCGCACCGGAAGGTCAGCACTCAGACCTGCCCCGATCTTCGCAGGATCGTGACCGAGTGCCCGTACCAACAACGTCCCCATCTCGTAGCGGCTCAGCCGCTCGGCCCCGGCGATGTTTAGCACCCCCGCGTAGTCAGTCTCTCCCAATTCAAGTAGCGCGACGGCCAGATCATCCACGTAAATTGGACAGCGGTACTCGTCGCTGAAGAGCCGGTCGGAGCGAAGTCCGGCGGCGATCTCCAGGGCAAACTGGGTCTGTCGGTCAATCGGGTCAAACCCGTAGATCAGCGAGGTACGCACGATGGCTGCGCCGGGATGTGCGGCGGCCACCAGCCGCTCCGCGACAGCCTTCGCCTCGCCGTAGGCAGAGATCGGGTCGGGCGGATCTTCCTCCGTGTAGGGATTGGCCCGCTCGCCGGCGAAGATCACGTCGCTCGACATATGAATTAGTCGGGCCTGGATCTCGGCTGCGGCCGTGGCCACATGCCCGCTGCCCTCGGCGGTGATCGCTACTAGATCTGGTCCGTACTGCACAAAGGCGGTGTGGATCACAATGTCGGGCCGGAAGCGCACGAGGGCGGCGCGCACCGCCTGTGGGTCGCGCACATCCAGCGGAGTCCAATCAATATGTGGGGACGCGGAGGGATGCTGGCTAAGGTAGCTCGCGCCCAACACATAGTATCCGGCGGCAATCCGCAGGAGTGCCCTGCCCAGATAGCCTGTCCCGCCAGTGATGAAGAGACGTAGTCGCATATCTACCCATCCCGCGATGTCTATGTCAGATCGATCAACCCGCGTCGGGGGGGCTTTCGTTCTGCTGCTGGAGTTGCGCCAGAGCCGCACGCGCCGCAGCCTGGGCGGCAATCTGCTTGCTTGGCCCCACGCCGATGCCGTAGCGCACATCGCCGATTAGTACCTCTAGCGTGAACTCACGCTGATGGTCGGGGCCGACAACATCAATTGTACGATAGACCGGGGTGTGGTTGAAAATACTCTGGGCCTGTTCCTGAAGCCGGGTGCGGTAGTCAATTTCCGCCGCCCCGCTCAACACCGCTTCAACGTGGCGCTCCAGAAACGGGGTCACGAATGTCTTTGCCGCATCAAGGCCCTGGTCGAGAAAGATTGCCCCCAGCACCGCCTCAAAGACATCGGCCAGGAGCGCAGGCCGGTTGCGGGAAATCAGCGTATCTTCACCACGACTGATCTTAATATGGACGCTCAGACCGAGCTCGCGGCTAAACTTGGCTAGGGTGCTTGTCTTCACGAGGGCCGCACGCAAATGGGTCAGATCGCCCTCTGTATGCACGGGGAATCGCTGGTAGAGCCAGGAAGCGGTGAGGAAATTTAGGATCGCATCGCCGAGAAACTCTAGCCGCTCATTCGACTCACGCTCACCGTTACGCTCAGGGTGCTCGTGAATGAAGGAACGATGGATAAAGGCTCGTGCAAGCAGATCCTCGTTGGTAAAGTGTACGCCTAGTTTTTTTTGGAGATCTTCTAGCACTCTTTGCCCTGGTCAGGTGTCAGGTTTTAGGTTTTAGGTTTTAGGTTTTAGGGGTCAGGGGTCAGGTTTTAGGGGCCAGGTTTTAGGGGTCAGGTGTCAGGTTTTAGGTGTCAGGTGTCAACTATGGCTGACACCTGACACCTAGAACCTAAAACCCAAAACCCAAAACCTAAAACCCAAAACCTAAAACCTAAAACCTAAAACCGGCGGAAGACCAACGAGACGTTATGGCCGCCGAATCCGAACGAGTTGCTCATCACCACATTGAGCTGGGCTGGGCGCGGCGTATTCGGCACATAGTCCAGGTCACAGGCCGGGTCGGGGTCACTCAGGTTGATCGTGGCGGGCAGTAGGTTATGCTGCATGGCCAGGATGCTGACAATCGACTCAATCGCACCGGCGGCACCGAGTAGGTGGCCAAACTGCGACTTGCTGGAACTGACGGGCGGGGCGCTCTCGCGACCGCCGAAGACCGCACGGATCGCCGCCGTCTCCACCGGGTCGCCTGCGGGTGTTGAGGTGGCGTGGGCATTGATGTAATCCACTTCCTCGGGCCGCACGCCGCCGCGCTTGAGGGCCAAGTGCAGAGCGCGGGCGACCCCGCCCTCGTCCACGCTCGTGATATGGACGGCATCGGAGGTGGCTCCGTAGCCAACCAGTTCGGCCAGAATGTGCGCACCCCGTGCCTGGGCGTGTTCCAGATCCTCAAGAATGAGTGCAGCACCGCCCTCGCCCATCACAAACCCGTCGCGACTCACGTCAAAGGGTCGCGAGGCGGTCTGCGGGCTATCGTTGCGTGTTGAGAGCGCACGCATCGCGTTAAAGCCCGCGATCCCGATCTGAGTCATCGCCGCTTCCGCGCCGCCCACAATGATCGCCTGCGCCCAACCCCGGCGGATCGTCTCGGCTGCCTCACCGATGGCGTGGGCCGAACTAGCGCAGGCCGAGGTGGTACAGATACTCGGGCCGCGTGCGCCCGAGAGGATCGAAACGTGACCAGCCGCCAAGTTCGTGATCATTGCTGGAATGAGGAAGGGGCTGATCCGCCCCGGCCCACGGGCGCGCAGCACGTCAATTTGCTCCGTCAGCGTGGCGATCCCGCCGATCCCGCTGGCGAAGTAGACGCCGATCTCATCGCGGTTTGCGTCCGTGATCTGGAGTTCCGAGGTTCGCAGCGCCTCCTGAGCGGCGGCAAGTGCAAAATGGACGAAACGATCCGTCCGGCGAACCTCTTTGCGATCCATATAGTTGGTCGGATCGAAGCCCCAGACCTCGCCAGCAAACCGAGTATCGAAGCTGGACGCATCGAAGAGCGTGATCGGTCCAATGCCGCTGCGGGCCTCCACAATGCCCTGCCAGAGCGATGGTACATCCAGCCCTAGCGGGCTGACGGCGCCCATCCCAGTCACGACTACACGCCGCTCCATGGCCACTGCCTCCTCGTGCGGGCGCAGCCCGCACCTAATTAAGATCACTGGTTTGTATCGTATGTTATTCGTGCATTATACCATGCAGCCTCGTTATGCCCTTGATCCAGCGAATGGTATACTCTTGCTCTGATATGCGCCCCACACGATATGCAATAAAGGAACCCCGTATGATTGAGCGCGCCCACGCACTCGCCGATGAGTTGATCCGCCTCCGCCGTGATGTTCACGCTCATCCCGAGCTAAGTTTCCAAGAGACCCGCACCGCCGCTCTGGTGGCCGATACTCTCCAGGAGATTGGCAATATTCGTGTCCGCACCGGCGTCGGGATAACCGGCGTGATTGGCGACCTCGGCGATGATGCTGGCCCCACGATTGCTATTCGCGCTGACATGGACGCTCTGCCGATCCTTGAGGCGATTAACCAACCCTATGCCTCGACCAATGCCGGGGTGATGCACGCCTGCGGACACGATGCCCACACCGCGATGTTGCTCGGCGCGGCCCACCTGCTGCGCGAACGATTCGCCGCCGATGGGCTGCGTGGCCGGGTGCGATTCCTCTTCCAGCCCTCTGAGGAGGCGTGGGACAGCGAGGGCAAGAGCGGTGCCCCGCGTATGATTGACGATGGTGCGATGGATGGTGTGGACGCTGTGATCGCCCTGCACGTTGACTCAACCCTGCCCCTCGGCCAGGTGACTATCCGCTCGGGCTGGAGTTCGGCAGCGGTGGATGATTTCAGGGCCAGCATCCTCGGCACCGGTGGTCATGGCGCGTCCCCCCACGAAGGCACCGACACGGTATTTATGCTCGCCGCCGTCATCAATGCGCTTTATGGCATCAAGTCGCGGCGGCTCGATCCAGTGCAGCCCAGTGTCCTCAGCATCGGCGTGGTGCGCGGCGGCAATGCCTCGAACGTCATTCCTGCCGAGATCTATATGGAAGGCACCCTGCGCAGCTACAGCGAAGAGGTGCGTAGCAAGCTGGCCGAAGAGGTCGAACGTGCCTTTGGTGTGGCCCGTGCCCTTGGTGGCGACTACCGCCTAGAGATCACACGCGGCTACCCGGCGGGATGGAACGACCAGCGCGTGGCGAGCTGGCTCGAAGGTGTGAGCCGCGAATATCTGGGCGAAAGTTCCCTCGACCTGTCGCCCGCTGGCCTTGGTGCCGAGGATTTTTCGTACATGTGCCAAAAGGCTCCCGGTGCCATGCTCATGATTGGCGCAGCCATCGGCGATGGCGTGATGCGCGCCCACCACACGCCGATCTTCGACATTGACGAGCGTTGTCTGCCCACCGGCTCGGCCATCCTCGCCGAAACGGCCCTGCGCTTCCTGAAGGGCCAGGTTACGCTCTAGCAAAAGTATCCTTTGGGCTACCGCGACGCTGCTGTCCTCCTGCTATGCTACGACCAGAGCAACGTATGCAGCAGGAAGCAGGGAGCAACGCCGTGGATACTCAGCAGAACCAAAAGGACTCGCCGGCATGGATCGCCTTCGTGTGGCTCTCGTTCGCTGTCTCATCAGGGCTGATGATCCTGGGGGTCTGGTATCTCCCCGTGGATGCCTGGGTCAAGGGCTACTTCGCCATGGGCTTCTTTTTTAACGTCGGTTCTTGCTTTAGCCTGTCGAAAACCCTGCGCGACCAGCACGAGTCCCGGCGGTTGATCAACCGGATCGTGGACGCGAAGACCGAGAAGATCCTGCACGACTATGAGCTGAAGAAGGCGGTTTGATGAGGGTGTCGGGTAGGGGCGCGTCGCGACGCGCCCCTACGATCCATTTTCATGCGACAGTGTGCGGCGGAGTTGTAGGGAGATCTCCCTACAACCTGCTTTTTTTTGTGCCTGCTAAAGGGCGCTGTCGGGCGGCGTAAAGCATGACCCCGATCACGAGCAGGCCGAGTAGTAGGAGTGCCGCCAGCTTCATCAGCGGCGTGAAGAAGTCGAGCAGAGCGATGATTCCGAAGGTTGCGCTGAGTACGTAGTAGCACAGCACCACCTGACGCTGCGAGAATCCCAGGTCGAGCAGCCGATGATGCAGGTGATCGCGCCCGGCGTGGGCAGCAGAGTGGCCCTGGATCGTGCGTGCGAGAATGAGCCAGGCCATATCAATCAGCGGCACACCCATCACCAGCAGGGCCGTGGCCAGCTTGGCCCCACCGATAATCGCGCTTAGACCGAGGATGTAGCCGATAGTCATTGCGCCCACATCGCCCATAAAAATTCGCGCCGGGTGGATGTTGAAGATCAGGAAGCCGGCACACGCCCCGGCCAGGGCCAGGGGCAGCATGGCCACGGTGTACTGCGGCGGGTGCAGACGCAACGTATGCAGCGCCAGGGTCGCGGCGGCGATCAGCGTTACCCCGCCGGCTAATCCGTCCAGCCCATCAGCCCAGTTGACCATATTCTGCATCCCGACCACCCAGAAGATCGTCGCGCCAATTGCCAGCCACGGGCTAATCTGGTGCAGCGGGATCTGGTTGAGGAACGGGAAGTTAAACGCGGTGAGGATGATTCCGCTGGCCTCGGTGGGCGATCCCAGGGCATCGGCGTAGAGCGTATGATCCTGCAGGTACGGCCCAACCGCGATCATGGCGGCCAGGATATGCACACCGAGGCGCGGCAAGGCTGGCAGGTCGCGCAGGTCGTCAATCAGGCTGATCATCGCCACCAGGGCCGCGCCGATTAGCAGCAGCCCCAGACGCACGTGTTCAAAGGGAGATCGCGTCAGGGCCGGGTCGAGCCGCTCCAGAGCGAAGCTCAGCAGCAGGGCCACGGTGAATCCACCAAACATCGCCAGACCACCGACCGTGGGCGTGGGTTCGCGGTGGACGTGGCGCGGCCCCGGCTGCGCTACCCAGCCCTGGCGCACGCTCAGGCCGATCAGCGGCGGAATCAGCAGGATAGTGACAATAAAGGCGGTGAGGAGCGTAAGTGACAGTGCGATAGCAATCATATCAATGCACAGTACATTGTGTGCTATTTAGCCCGTCCCAAACTGTCGGTCGCCAGCGTCGCCCAAGCCCGGCACAATATAGCCGCGCTCGTTGAGGTGGCTGTCAATCGCGGCGAGGTAGATCTCCACATCCGGATGGGCCGTACTTAGCGTCTGTACGCCCTCGGGCGCAGCGATCAGGCCGAGGAATTTGATCCGCTTTGCTCCCCAATTTTTGAGAATATCCACCGCAGCCACTGCCGAACCGCCGGTCGCCAGCATCGGGTCAACAATGATCGAGAGATCGATGTCCGGTTCTGCGGGTAGCTTGTTATAGTACGTTACCGGCTGGAGCGTCTCGTGGTCGCGGTAGAGGCCCAGATGCCAGACGTGGACGGTAGGCAGAATCTCCACCACCGCATCCGACATACCCAGCCCTGCGCGCAGGATAGGCATAATCCCAATCCGCTCGGCCACTTCGTAGCCCTGGGCCGGGCAGAGGGGCGTCTGCACCGTCAGCGGAGCCAGGGAGATATTCTGGGTCGCCTCGTAGAAAAGCAACTGCGCGATCTCGCGCACCAGTTCGCGGAACTTTTTCGGCTTCGTCAGTTCACTGCGCAACAGAGCCAGTTTATGCAGCACGAGCGGGTGGGTCGAGACGTGGACAGTATCCATGGGGTTGCTCATCCCTCACCTAGCTTATACCCGACACCGCGTACCGTGAGGATGATCCGTGGCCGTGAGGGCAGCAACTCAACCTTCTCGCGCAAGCGGCGCACACACACATCAACCAAGTTCGTCTCGCCCACATACTCGTAGCCCCAGACCTCCCGGAACAGAGTTTCGCGGTCGAAGACCTGCCCGGCGTTGGCGGCGAGAAAGTAGAGCAACTCAAACTCCATCGGGGTGAGGTTCACATCGTTGCCACGCACGGAAACCCGGTGGCGCGGCTCGTCAATTTCTAGATCGCCCACGCGCACCACGGGAGGGGCGCGCCGCGTCTTATAGCCCTCGACGCGGCGCAAGATCGACTCGACCCGTGCGATCAGCTCAACCGTCTTGAAGGGCTTGGTAATATAGTCGTCGGCCCCAAGTTCAAAGCCGTGGACGATATCCTCGGTACCATCGCGGCTGGTGAGGATAACAATCGGCACATCGCTCTGGATGCGGATGCGCTCACACGCCTCGAACCCGTCCACGTAGGGCATCATCACATCAAGAATGACCACATCGAAGGGCTTCTTCTCAAACGACTTAAGAGCTTCGAGACCGTTCGCAACAGCCGTGATCTCGTAGCGCGGGTCTTTCAGCGTGATCTGGATCAGCGCTGCGATGGACGGATCATCATCGGCGATCAGGATCCTACGCGGGGTCTGAGCCTCATCGGCGGCGCGTTCGGATGTGCGGCGGATTGGCGGCATATATCCATTGCAGATTGTAGATTGTAGATTGCCGACTGTAGCACTCTACAATCGGCAATCTACAATCGGCAACCGATACTACACGGCTTCATCCAGGCGGCGGCGAAAGTCGGTACGCGGCACAAGGATGGGGTGGCCACGGCCCTGGACGACCTCGGCGTTGATGATGCAGCGACCGATATGCTCCTGAGCGGGCACCTCATACATGACGTCGAGCAGCACTTCTTCAACGATGCTGCGCAGGGCGCGGGCACCAGTTTTTGCCTGCATCGCTCGCTCGACAATCGCCTCCAGACCATCGCTCGTCACCTCAAGCTCCACATGGTCAAGGGAAAGCAGTTTCTGGTACTGTTTAATCACCGCGTTACGTGGCTCGGTCAGGATACGCAGCATGGCCTGGTTGGTGAGTGGCTCCAGCGAGACGATCACCGGGACGCGACCAATGAACTCGGGGATGAACCCGTAATGCAGCAGGTCGTCTTGGTTGAGTTGGCTAAGCAACCTCGCCTGATCCTGATTCTCTCCACCTTCGCTGGGCCGTGCGCTGGTGAATCCGATGGTACTTTTGCCGCGCATACGACGAGCGATCAGCTCATCAACACCCTCAAAGGCACCACCACAGATAAACAGCACGTGGGTGGTATCGAAGGAAATATACTCCTGCTGGGGGTGTTTACGGCCTGGCATCGGCGGGACGTGGGCCACGCCACCCTCAAGAATTTTCAGCAGAGCCTGCTGCACACCCTCGCCAGAGACATCGCGGGTAATCGAGGGGTTATCGGACTTACGGGCGATCTTGTCAATCTCATCAATGTAGATGATCCCAGTCTGGGCGCGCTCAATATCGCCATCGGCGGCCTGGATAAGCCGCAGCAGAATATTCTCCACATCCTCGCCAACGTAGCCCGCCTCGGTCAGGGCAGTGGCGTCGGCGATAGCGAAGGGGACATCAAGAATGCGGGCGAGCGTCTGGGCGAGCAGCGTCTTGCCGCTACCGGTAGGGCCAAGCAGCAAGACATTGCTCTTACTCAGCTCGACATCATCAACCCTTGCACCAGCCTTGATCCGCTTGTAGTGGTTATACACCGCAACCGAGAGAACCACCTTCGCCCGATCCTGGCCAATCACATACTGGTCAAGCTTTTCGCGCAGCTTGCGTGGGGTAGACAGACGAACTGCCCCCATCGGCGCGCTGCGGCGCGGTGCCGCAACCTGCGGCGTGGTCTCTTCAGCGATGATCGCACTGCACAAAGCCACACACTCATCGCAAATAAAGACCGTGCCAGGACCCGCGATTAGGCGCTGCACCTCATCCTGCCCTCGGCCACAGAACGAACAGACATAGGCACCACGAGCAGTTGTATTACGGGTGCGAGTCATGGATTTTCTCCAAGGAGCCGAGATGGAAGAACCGGGAGCCGGAGCAACCGTATCAGATGGTTATGCGCTCCGGCTCCCGACCTCAGGTTACTTTTTCTCGCCGACGGAGAGATCCTCGCGGGTCAGAATCTCGTCAATGATCCCGTACTCCTTCGCCTGAATCGGGGTCATAAACAGGTCGCGGTCGAAATCCTTCGAGATCCGCTCAAGGGTTTGGCCGGTGTCGGTGACAAGCAGTTCACGAATAAGCTGCTGCTCGCGGAGCAGTTCACGGGCCATAATCTCGACATCGGGGGCGTAGCCACGAGCGCCGCCGCCCGCCGGGTGCATGTGGATGGTCGAGTGGGGCAGACTGTAGCGCTTACCACGCGCACCGCCGGCCAGGATCGGAGTGGCCATGCTGCCGGCCATACCCACGCAGACGGTCGCCACACTGGGCCGAATGTGGCGCATTGTGTCGTAGATGGCGAGGCCAGCCGTGATCGATCCGCCAGGGCTATTGATATAGAGCCAGATGTCGCGATCCGGGTCATCGCTCTCCAGGAAGAGCAACTGGGCAACGATCAAATTTGCGATCTGATCTTCGATGGGAGTGCCCAGAATAATAATCCGCTCCTTGAGCAGCCGCGAGTAAATATCGAATGCCCGCTCGCCCCGACTGCTGCTCTCAACGACCATCGGGATAAGGGCGGAGGGGAGATCGGTACTCGGGGAGCTACGCCAGTCGTTACTCTGATATGGGCTGGTCCACTTCATACACACGCCTCTTTCGGGTTGATTCTCGCTGCCGGACACACGGCGAATCGTCTACGCTAGAAGCATACCACGAAGGCTCAATCGGTGCATTTCGAGAAAGCGTACTATGGCAATAGCGCAGAGGGAACGCTGTCAGGCTGAACAAAGCGAGATTCTTTGCGTCTTTGCGCCTTTGCGTCAGATCCCAACGCGCATATGACGCAAAGACGCAAAGCAGGGATGGGACACAACCCCTACTCAGTAGCGGCGGGTTCCTCGGCGGCGGGTTCCTCGGCGGCGGGTTCCTCGATGGCAGCGGGTTCCTCGGCGGCGGGTTCCGGAAGGGCGGGTGCTGCGCCGGTGGCAAGCAGCACGATCCGCTCGCGTAACTTGCGGTCGAGAACCGCATTAGCGACGGTCGAGAACATCTGAGTGCGCAGGTTCTGGATGACGTTTTGGCGGGATGACTCTTCGTAGTCGAGAGCGATGCGCTGCACCTCTTCCTCGATCTCATCGGGTGTAATCCGTAGCACCTCGCGCTCAACGAGCTCCTGCAAAACAAGGGTTGTCTTCGTTTGGCGCTCGGCATCGGGGATCAGTTCCGCCACAGCTTGGTCGTGAGTCTGACCGCGATACTGGAGCATCTGGTCGAGGGTGATTCCATAACGCTCAAACTGATGACCCTGCTCGTGGAGCATCTCGTCGGCCAACCCCTGCACCATCACATCGGGGAAGTCGAACTCGGTCATAGCGATCAGTTCCGCAATGTAGGCATCAATCGTCTTACGCTCAGTTATCGTATGCAGGTTCTTCTCAAGATCCGCACGAGCCTTGACCCGGAGATCCTCGATGCTGCTCTCGGTGCCTTCCAAGGTCGGCAATTCCTCCCAGTCGGGCAGAATGCGCTCCTGGATGCT
>CAIXLU010000052.1 GCA_903920315.1 uncultured Oscillochloris sp. | reverse complement strand
CGGAGCCTTCATCGGCTATCGCATCCTGACGGGCGGGATTCTTCTGCCGAACGGTGGAACGGCGATGCGTGCTACTGTGACGACAACCACGGGCGGCGCGGCGCACGCTGCGACTCCCGCAGCCGGACAGCCCACACCGGGGGGGACGCCCCTGGCGACAACCGAGATTTTTACGAGAACTCGCCAGATCCGCGAGGATGTGGTTGGTCCGGCGATCTATGCCCCAAACGGGCAACTGCTCGCTGTAAGCATCGGCAAGACTATCGTGTTTCGCCTCGGCGATACACTTGATCAAGGCGGTACGCTGACAGGTCATACGGGCGATATTAGCAGTCTGGCTTTTTCTCCCGATAGCCGTATCCTGGCCTCGGGCGCACAGGATGAGAACACCATTATTGTGTGGGATGTGGCCACAGGACAGGCGCTGCGCAAGCTCGATGGTCATACCGGCTGGGTGCGGAGCTTGGCCTTCTCGCCCGACGGTAGCATTCTGGCCTCTGGTAGCACCGATAAAACGGTGCGCCTGTGGGACGTGGTCAGCGGCAGGTTTCTCGGTGCGCTAGAGGGACATACAGATTTTATTGGCAACATTGCCTTCTCTCCCGATGGCAGCACCCTGGCCTCGGCCTCGCGAGATGGCACGGTGCGTCTGTGGGACGTGGCCACGCGACAGCCTCGCGCTGGGTTTAGCTTTACGGCACCAATCAATCCGACCACCAGTGCGCCATACTGGCTCACCGGACTCACCTATAGTCCCGACGGCAGTACGATTGCGGTGGGCTCGGTCAGCGCCAGCGTCTACGTTCTCGACGCGGCTACCGGCAGCATCCAGCGTGAACTGAATGGTCATCAGGACTGGGTGGTGATCCGTGGGCTAAGCTACAGCCCCGATGGACGAACCCTAGCCAGTGCCAGCCTTGATGGCACGGTGCGCCTGTGGAGTCCACTCACGGGCACCGAACGGGCCACACTCACCGAGCGCGGCATGCGACTGCTCGGCCTGAGTTGGGCACCCGACAGCCAGCGCCTTGTGTCCGCCAGTGATGCTGCCGGCTCCCTCACGATCTGGAACGTTCAGACCCGTAAGGTTGAGCGCACCGTGCTACTCACCCAGGGCATTGTCACCGCCCTGGCCTACTCCGACACCGGCAAAATCCTAGGAACGGGCGGAGCCAGCGGCACCGTGCGCCTGCACATCCTCCCAAATGATCGCCAGGTGAACCTCAACGGCGGTGCGCCGACCAGCCAATTTATCGGCTTTGTCAGCGATACCCAACTGGCGGCAATCAGCGACTCGGGCGAAGTGGTGATCATTGACCTGACGGGACAGGATCGCAACCGGCAACTCCAGGGCCTTCAGGGTCTTGCCCTCAGCCTGGTGGTGAGCCGCGACCGCAGCCTAGTGGCGGTAGGTAATGATCGTGGCGAAGTGGCCATCTGGGAGGCGAGCAGCCAAAAACTGCTGCGGACGCTGCGTGGCCTGAGCGGGCCAGCCGCCACGCTTTCGTTCAACCGCGACGGATCACGCATTGCTGCCGTGAGTAATCAGGATGCCAACGCACCCCAGATTGTTGTTTGGGATGCGCAGAGTGGCGACCGCAAGACGACGATCAAGGGCCAGAAGGCGCAGATCACGAGCCTGGAAATGCCCGCCGGGAGTGATGTTGTGGCCAGCGCCAGCAGTGACGGCTCGCTGACGATCTGGAATGCTACCGATGGATCGGCGATGAGTACGATCACCGCACCAAGCGACGATCATTGGTTCAGCAGCTTCGCATTCTCACCAGATGGCAAACTACTGGTGACAGGCAGCGTTGTCGGTACGGTCGAGTTCTGGGATGCGCAGAGCGGCGCTCGCGTCAATAGCATTAATCTTGGCACAGGCATGATTCTGTCCCTGGCCTTCCGTCCCGATGGTAAACAGATCGCGGCAAGTACCCGTGATGGCGGAATCTACCTGCTTGAGCCGGTTGGGTGATTGGTGGTACATCCTCAGCTTGTATGTAAGGAGCGTTTCCTCATGTTCAATGCATTCAAAAAAAAGCATGACCGCACCCAGGCGGGCCAGGAGGATCGTGTCCCGCCTGGGCAGTATGTGACCGAAAAGTTCCCGGTGTTGCACTATGGCAGCGTCCCGCAGTATACCGATCTGCACACTACCTGGGATCTGCGCTTCTGGGGCGAGATTGAGGATGTGGCCCGCCTGAGTTTCGCTGAGTTCCGCGCCCTGCCCACGGTTGAGGTCATCACCGACATCCACTGTGTCACGCGCTGGAGCAAGCTGGATACGCGCTGGGGCGGGGTACAGTTTAAGGAACTTCTCAAGCACATCCCCGCGCTCAAGCCATCGGTGCAGTTCGTGATCGCCCATTGCGATCAGGGCTTTACGGCAAATGTCCCGCTCGAAGTTCTGCTTGAGGATGAAGCGCTGCTGGCCTATATGTTCGACGGCCAAGAGCTAACTCCTGAACACGGCTACCCGCTGCGTCTGCTCACCCCGCGCAAATATTTTTGGAAGAGCGCCAAGTGGCTGCGTGGCCTGGAGTTTTTGTCCTACGATAAGCTCGGCTTCTGGGAGCGCTACGGCTACAACAATCACGCCGACCCCTGGAAAGAGGAGCGCTACGCGGAGTAGGGTACTTCGTACGACAACCAGGTTTTGCCACAGAAGGCCACAGAAAAATATATGTCTGTGTCCTTCTGTGTCTTTCTGTGGCCATAAATTGTGGATGACCCTCCCCAAGATCATGGTATACTGGACGCCATATGCGCTCTGCATGGAGGACGTGTCATGGGCAGTGAAGTAGTTTCCGAGCTCGACCTCGTGGTTGGCTCGATGATCACGGTGCGTCCCGATGAGGATCGTGCCGGATACGATGAAGAGTATGAGTCCGTCGCGGCGGTGCAAGACCAACTACGCGAGCAGGGCGTTGACATTGATCTGATCAGTCAGCCCGGCACCGAGATCTGGGAAGGCGCGCTGGAAAATATGGGTGCCCTCTACCAACTCTCACGTCTGGCTGCTCGGATCGAACACGAGCAGGCGATTGACGATGTCATTGAGGATGGCCCGGTGATCTACGATGATCTCGACCGCGCTGTCACCGATGTTTGGGACGAATTGGTGACATCGCGCTACCAGCACCTGATCAATCTTCAGGGCATCAATAGCTACTATATGCCTACCGACTTTGAAGCCCCCATTTGGCTCGCATTCGAGGACGAGGAAGGCGAGGAAGATAACGCCTTCTTTGGGTCGTCTGTTCGGCTCCAGAGCGAACTCGTCGAACTGGCCCCGCTTTTGATCAAGGCTGGCCTTTCCAGCACATCTCAGGCATATCGTTGCCTCGAACTGCTCCGCGTTGCCGCCGCGAAGAGCCTGGATTCTGGGCTGCCCATTATTGTTTGGTAGCTTCTGGGAGGGATTCGGGGATGGCTTCGCCATCCCCGAATCCCTCTCTTTCATACGCATTATGCAGGAACTCCTCTTCCTCAATACGCAGACCCGTCCCGACCGCGACGCGACCCCGCGCTCGCGGCGCTATTATGTCTGGACGGTTGGCTGCCAGATGAATATCTCTGACACCGAGCGTCTGGAGGCTGCCCTCCAGGGAGTTGGTTATAGCCCGGCCACTCGTCCTGATCTGGCGAGCTTTATCGTCCTCAACTCGTGTAGCGTCCGTGCCAGCGCCGAGGAACGTATCTTTGGCAAGCTTGGCGAGTTGGTGGGGGTTAAGCGTTCCCATCCCGATACCTGCATCGTTCTCTGGGGCTGCATGGTCGGCCCAGACAACCGCTCGATCTTCGAGCGTCAACTGCCGATGGTTGATCATTTCGTCTCCCCATCGGCTGTTGATGAGATCGTCGCCCTGGCCCCTAATGCGGTCTACACTCTCGATGAACCTGCCTTGCCTGTGCGTGACCAGGAACACCCATCGGTCTCGGTGCATGTACCCATCCAGTACGGCTGCAACATGAGCTGTAGCTACTGCGTGATCCCGCAGCGCCGTGGTCGTGAGCGTTCGCGGCCCCTTGAGGAGATTGCCGATGAGGTGCGCCGGATCGTTGCCTGTGGCACCAAAGAGATCGTCCTCCTTGGCCAGATTGTCGACTCCTGGGGCCACGATCTGCCTGGTCGCCCGCAACTCGCCGACCTGATCACGGCGATTCACAACACCCCTGGTCTGCTCCGGTTGCGCTTTCTTACCTCGCACCCAGCCTGGATGACTGACGATCTGATCGAGACGATGGCCCGCTTGCCGCGCTGTATGCCCGAGGTGAACCTGCCCATCCAGTCCGGCTCCGATATCCTGCTGAAGATCATGCGCCGTGGCTACAACGTCGCCCGCTACCGTGATCTGATTGCCCGCATCCGCACCGCCATCCCGCATATCTCGCTCACCACTGATGTGATTGTCGGTCACCCCGGCGAAACCGCCGAGGACTTCGCTCAGACGATGGCACTCTGCGCAGAGATTCGCTTTGATAAGATCCATATCGCCGCCTTCTCCGCCCGTCCCGGTACGCCCGCCGCCGAGCAGGAGCAGGATCCGGCGCTCGCAGTGCCCGAGTCCGAAAAGCAGGAGCGTCGCCTCGCGCTGGAACATCTCCATGAGCTGATCGCCACCGAGCGCAACGCTGTCCACCGTGGCCAGACGGTCGAGGTGCTGGTTGAAAGCGAGTCGCGTGGGAAGTGGCGTGGCCGTAGCCCCGGCAATAAGCTCGTTTTCTTCGCCCACCCCGACGATTGGGCCGGTCGTTTGGCCCACGTCCACATCACTCAGACCAGTCCCTGGTCGCTCCAGGGTATCGTGCAGCCTGTCTAAGCGAAACACGCCACATGACGTTGTCCCTCATCGTAGACGTAGAAGAGAAGGAGACCTCCCTTGGCAAAACAAGATGAAAAGATGCGTATGCGGCGCAAGCTTCAGGAGAAGGCCGTCGAGTTCGCCGCAATGAACAACTGGGCTGCAGCTCTTGAGTTGAACGAGCAGATCCACGCCCTCGGCGAGGAACCCGATACCTATAACCGCATGGGCAAGGCTCTGATGGAACTCGGCCAGTATAGCAAGAGCCACGATGCCTACCAGCAGACCCTGCGCCTCTTCCCGACGAATGCCATTGCCCGGAAGAATATCGCCCGTCTCGATGCCCTGCTCGCCCGTGGCTTCGATCACGGCCAGGTGAATCGTTCGCCGCGCCAGCAGGTTGATCTGCGCCTCTTCATCACTGAAACGGGCCGCACCGCCCTCACCACCCTGATTGACGTGCCACGTAGCCCCGCTGTAGATGCCCTTGTCACCGGCGAGAAGATGGACTTCCGCATCCAGGGCAGAACAGTCTATGTGATTGATGCTGACGGCAACGTAGTTGGTCG
>CAIXLU010000051.1 GCA_903920315.1 uncultured Oscillochloris sp. | reverse complement strand
GAGCTTGGGACGATGATAATATCGGAGGTGGCACTCCTTGTTGTGCTTGCGAAGGATGCAGCCCCTCCTATGACCGCGAGGCTTATTGCGCAGATAATGATCAACCGCCAGCGGAGGACGAGTGCAAGAAAGTATGGTCGCAGATCGATCTCTTGATCCATGGAAAGAAGACTCCAACGTGAATATGGGCGGCTCAATGCCGCAGGATTGTAGCAGATGGGTTGTTACACGTCAATCGTTACGGCTCAGAAATCTTCGGCGGAGGTTGGCGATTCCTCCGCCGAGGATGATCAGGTATGTGTAGGCCAGCAATGCGTAGAGCGGAGGCCAGCCTAGGATCCCGGGCTTCCCTCTAGCCATAGCTGAGATTGGCCAGAGGCTGTCGGCCCAACGACGTTGGTAGAGGGGCGCAAACACAAGCTCTCGGTTTGCCGAGATACGCCCATCAATAATGAGGGTCTCCTGTGTCTGGTGATTTTCCCGTGCTGTGACCGTCGGGCCGGTGTTTGGTTGCAACTGGGGAACATCGAGGATGAGCGCGAGGGTTGTGGTGGGGACACGCAAATCATGTGCAGCTACCAGTAGTGGGAAGCGTACCGTGATAACACCATTTTTGGCAGTCTGCACTGATAGGCTCTCGCTAACCAGATCAACAGGTGACCCATCGGCGTAGCGTAGATGTAAAGGGACACGCAGATCCGGGACGATCTGCGCAGCAGGGTGTATCTGAATCTCCAACCCAACCAGATCGGGCCGCGTGATAGTGAATGTCTGCTCGATTGTCGTGATCCCGCCCAGGGTTATCTGCATATCCGTCGGTGCGGGCAGCGCGATCTCACCATCAAGGGTTGTGATCATGCTGAGGGCCATAATACACAGCGCCCCGACCAGGGCAGTCAGCCAGCGGGAGGTTCGCACGGTGATATTGGCAGCAGTAGTACTCATATAGCAATCCTGGTGAAGTTGTCACATGGAGTCGAGGCTTTAGCCGCAATACTTTTCGAATAAGGCCATGCCGCGCCGACCACGAAGAGGACGCGAATAGACGAATAGCCCGATGCAGAGCCTTATTCGCGTATTCGTGACCTATTCGTGGTCGGCATCTGACGGCTTATCTGAAAAGTATTGGCTTTAGCCGGAGAGCGCCGCCTAAAGGCTCGACTCCACGCGACAACCTGTGTAGGATTGTTATACATCGCTACCCAACACCGTAGAAGTAGGCGATAAGGGTGTTGCTCCATACAATCAGATCAATGGCACCCCATAGACCAAGAATAATGATCGGGCTGACGTGTTTCCAACGGTTGGGAAACAAGCCTTGCCAGCCAAGCACAATGAGCCAGATCACCGGCAGCATAACGGTGAAGATATAGCGGCCTCTGGGGATATACGGTATGTAGCCAGGCGACGGCAGGGGGTGGAGTCGGGCGACCAGACTCAGGCAGCCAAGAACGACAGCTATCAGGAAAATCCAGATGCAGCGTTGCTGCGAGATCGTCATCTGACTGCGACTGCGCCAGCCCTGCACAATCAGCCCAACTGCGCAGGCAACACAGATCCCAACCATCATCCAATCAGCCCAGGAGCCGATAATGATATTGCCCCAGCCAAAGCGCACCCAGAAGCTCGTGAAGCTGATGGTGAGGAGCAGTTGGTAAAGGACGTTAGTTTGTTCAAAGTCGCTCACCGAGCGCACCCAGCTATCGAGAGAGAGGCGCAGATAACTGCTATCAAGTTGGTTAAGCCATGGCCGTAGGGCGAGTATCTGCGTGCCATTGGCAGCATGCCCGATCTCCAACCCCGCAAAGGCACTCATCAGTGTTCCGATAACCAGTACTCCGGCAACCTTCCAGAGGCGCAGGGGCGTGCGGTGCAAGGCCCAGAGGAGCGCAAGTACGTAGGGTACCAGCAGAATGACTGCGGTGCGCTTGGTGGCTAGCCCCACACCGAGTGCCAGTGTCGCTAGCACAAGTGAGGTCGGGTGCATACCCCCGCATACAAGCAGCACGCAGCCAAGCAGGAGGGCTGCCGCCGCAAAGTTTACCAGCACATCATTGTTCACTGCCGTCATCATATCAGCAAAGCTTGGCGTGAACAAAAGCATCAGGGGCACCACAAGCTGGATCAGCGGTTCATCAGGTACAACAACGACTGCAACGCGCCAGGCGATAGCGATGATGAGCGTGTAGAGGATGAGACTGAGGGTGCGTGCCGTGTAGAGTTGCACGTCAATAGGCAGATCTGCAACGAGACGCAAGGGCAAAGCGACGAGCATGTAGTAGAGCGCCGGGTGATAGCGCTGGTTCATGCCAATCTCTGGGGGATTGGGATCGGTCAGATCGACGTGCTGGCCGGGTGGGTAGAAACGAAAGCGATCCATCGATTCGAGCGCATTGTGGCGCATCTGCGGATCGCTCTCGTCCATCGTCGGGATATGGTTATGAACGACGATCAGCCATGCATACTCAAAGTGGGTTGGCTCATCATAATGTTGCCAGGGCGGCGCGATCACGAGGTAGAGCACGCCATGGAGCAATGCCAGCGGGAGAAGCCAGCGGAGGAGTGCATAGTCACGCAGACTGCGCCAACGATCCGTTCGTTCCAGGGCGAGGTTGGGGGATGGGGACGCGACGCTCAATGACACGCTAGTAGGCCCCGTGTCCATAAAAGACAACAACAACCGTTTTCAGTAGGATGCGCAGATCGAGCCAAAACGAGTAGTTCTGGATATAGTAGAGATCGTCCTCGGTATGCAGATGCATTGGCTTATCACTGCGGCCATTGACTTGCCACCAGCCGGTGATGCCTGCAGGTACGCGGAAGCGCTGCCATTGCCAGGGATCGTACTCGGCGGTGATAATTGGAATCTCGGGGCGTGGACCAACCAGGCTCATCTCTCCGCGCAGCACATTGATTAACTGGGGAAGTTCATCTAGGCTGGTGCGGCGGATCTTGCGGCCAATCGTCGTCACCCGTGGGTCATTGATTGCCTTATGCACAAGGTTTCCGCTCTCATCGCGGCGGGCAACCTCGGCCCACCGTTGCTCGGCATCCTGGTACATGCTGCGAAACTTGATCATCCTGAAGCGTTGGCCATTCTCACCAATGCGCTCTTGTGAAAAGAAGATCGAGCCAGATGACTCCAGTTTGATCAGCAGGGCAATCAGCAGCATCAGGGGAGAGAGCATGACCAGCAGGATCAGGCTGGCACTAATATCGAAAATTCGTTTGAGAATGCGCTGCGACTCGGTGAGAGCCGACTCACGCAGCGAAATGAGCGGGATACCGCCCACCGTCTCAACCGAGGTGCGGGCAAAGGTCAAGTCGAGGATGCCGGGCATCATATGCACCATCACCGGCTGCTGGATTAGATCGAGCGAGAGTTGGGCGATCCGATTATGCTGCTGTGCGGGCAAGGCAAATATGACCTCATCAATGCACTCTTCGGCAACAATCCGGATGGTATCGGCGATGGTTCCAAAACATGGCACCGCAGAGGGAGCGTCATGGGCGTCACTGGTGTATCCCACCACCACCACGCCTCCCCAAGGGCGCTGAGCAAACTCGTCGGACAGTCGCTCCGCCATGGTCAGTTCACCAACAACGAGGGTACGGCGCTGCCAGTTGGTACGGTAGCGGTATCGTACATAGGAGCGCACAGCGAGGTGGAAAGCCAGCAGACTGCTGATGTCAAAAACGACAAAGGAGAGAAACTGGAGTCGCGAGACATCGCGGAACGAGAGGTAGAGCATGCCGGCGAAGCTTGCCGAACTGAGTATCACTGAGGCCAGGAGTCGTCCGATGGCCTCAATGAGACCACGGGTGAAGAGGGCGCGCTGCGGGGTGAGCAGGAGCATCACCATGACCCAGATGAGAGCGACACCTCCATAGATCTGCCAGGGAAGATCGGCTTTGTCCTGACTTACCTCCAAGCCCCATTCAATTTGTGGTCGGAGTTTTGTGGACAGATAAAGAGCGAAGAGGGTCAGCAGTGTATCCCAGAGGAGAACGCTTCCGGTCAACCGCGCACGCAGCCGTTCCAGCATAGTCGAACCTTTGCGCTACACTCCGAGGTGTTTCCGCACCTGTAGCATGCTGCTACATCATCACCCTGGATGTCATGATATGTTCATTGAGGGCGGTCGCAGTGTACTACAGCGCACCAGGAACGAATAAACACGTACCCGTTTGCCACTGAACGAACCATGTCTGCACACCGCAGATGTAGAGTCTAACGTTGCATTATCATAGGAAGTTACGAAATCTACCCGCCTTTGCGGCGTACACGGCGCTCCGCAATCCACTGGCGAGCGATAAGAAACAGAAACATCGGGTTGCCAAGAAGGTAGCGTCGCCACAACCGGCGTGGCTCGTACCAAAGTCGGCAGAGCCACTCGAATCCGTTATCGGTGAGCCAGTGCGGCCCTCGGACGACCTCCCCGGCTAAGTAGTCGAAGAGGGCACCCACAGTCATGACAACGGGCGCAGCGATCTGCTCACGATGAGCGGCAATCCAGCATTCTTGCAATGGCATGCCCATGCCAACCAGGAGGAGCGAGGGTTGGAATACGCTGATGGCATCAAGGGCAGATTTCTCGTCGTGCGGTGAGTCGCGCAGGTAGCCATGGTGGGCTGCGAGATGTAGCCCTGGATGCCGGTCGCTCAATCGTCGGGCTGCCGCCTCCGCAACACCTGGGCGTCCGCCGAGAAGGAAGACTCTGGCCCCGTGAGCGGTACAACTCGCTGCCAAGGCATCAATCCAGTCAGGCGGGGTAAATCGTTCTGGTATCGAATATCCTAGCAAAGCCGCCCCCACACGTAGCCCCTGCCCATCGCAGAAAACCACGTCGGCACTATTGAGTACCTCGCGAAACGCGGTATGCTGCTGGGCTAGGTTGATCGCATGGATGTTTGCGTAGGTTACAAAGACCCGCTGCTGCGCATGGATTGCATGCTCTATCCAAGCCAGTAGTTCGGCCAGACGGACGGGATGAATCTGCACACCGCTAATCATGTGAGCAGCGGGCAGGGGAGAAATGGAGTCAGAAGTTGTCTGAAAAGTCACTGCCCCCCCAACCTTCCCCTGATGGGGGAGGAGTCGACAACCTACATTCCATGCTTTTCTGTGCTTTTCTGTGGCGCACTACAACACCAATGGAACAACAGTGATCATGTCAATAAAAAGTGAGTCATCGCCCGGTGGCGTCATACAGTTCCTCGCGGCAGAACGTGCTGTCAACCGGCCATCCCGGTAATTCGAGCATCTTCAATATATCCATCGAGGCTATATTTCAGCTTTCGCGGCAGACATTCGTCAAGCAGCATGCGCATCATCCATCTCCAGAACAAGCGCTTCTAAGCGAGCTAAAACCGTATCTACGTGCTCCCGGCTGACCGACGGGAAATCGTCCAAAAAGTCCGTAATCGTGTCGCCTGCCCGTACATAATCGAGTAGATTCTTGACCGGTACCCGCGTACCGGCAAAGACCGGGGTTCCACTCAAAATATCTGGGAATCGTACGATGAGGATCGCCATCTTCGGTGTCATCATGTACCTCCTATGTCGTGCCCTCTGGCGAACGCTGCGGATAAAAGTTTAGCATAGATAGGGCGTTACGGGCTTCGGCGGCCCTACATGCGCCTCACCAGCCGCTCTGCGGGAGGAGTTCTTTAGGATGGCGTGGTGGGGCTACGGGTTGACAGAAAACCAACAGATATACCTCTAGAAAGAGCAATAGTTACTTATGATGTCAAAAGTTTACGTGTTCCTGGGAACGAACGCCCACCAACATTCTACTCCGCGAGTGGTACTTTTGCATATACATCTGCAAGGAGTAAGGTACACTCTAGCGATGGTAAGTGAATAGTCGCTTGGTCGCGTGTTATTTCTGAAAGAAGCCACTGATGTTCAGAATAACGAACAAAATGCTCGATATGTTGGCTGTCTTGTGCGACGAGCAGATACTCGTGTAACGACGGAATAGTTCGATAGCGTTGTGATTTTTTTCCGCGATCATACACCTCAGTTGATGGTGAGAGTACTTCGATGAGGACGATAGGGTTCAGGAGTGCATCCTGTTCATCATCATCATAGATTACCGATCCGCAGATAACGGTAATGTCCGGGTAGGTATACGTGCGGTGTGGCGCAATTTTGAGCCGCATATCACTTGGGAAGACGATACATGGCCGATCTTGTACGTGACGGTGTAAGTGTGCGAGAAT
>CAIXLU010000050.1 GCA_903920315.1 uncultured Oscillochloris sp. | reverse complement strand
CTGAGGCCGCGCAGGCGGCCTTCGTCACCCGTAGTCGAGGGATTTCAGCCCCACGGCGGGTGGCACCGCACAGGGTAACGTTTGCTCTATTGCCCTGAAACCTTGTCTGCTACACCCGCTCGATATAGTCGCCGCTACGGGTATCAATCTTCAGCACGTCACCTTCGTTGACAAAGCCGGGTACCTGGATGATTGTACCCGTCTCCAGGGTGGCTGCCTTGGTCACGTTGGTGGCCGTGTCGCCCCGGACGGCAATCGTCGTCTCGGTGACGGCTAGGGTCACGAAGATCGGCAGTTCGACGCCGAGCAACACCTCGCGCTCGGAGTCGTACACGAGGTCAGCGCTCTCATTTTCCTTCAGGAAGCGAGCGCCGTCACCTACTGCCTTCTCACTGACCTGGATCTGGTCGTAGGTACTGTTATCCATGAAGATAAAGTCCTCACCCTCGCGGTAGAGGAACTGCATGGGGCGGCGCTCGATGCGGACAATCTCGATGTCCGAGCCAGCGCGCACGCGATCCTCAATCACCTTACCGTTGTTCAGGTTCTTCAGTTTGATGCGTACGAAGGCGCGCCAGTTGCCCGGTGCCACATGCTGAAACTCCACCACCTGATACAGATCATTGTTGTAACGCAGCACGACGCCCGTGCGCAGATCGGTCGTTGTTCCGGAAGCCATGGGGCGAAACTCCTCGCATAAGGGACTTTACTATACGCTCGCACCTTCAGAGGTGCGCTAGACACGCGCAAAAGTCGGCGCTCGTCGCGCCGACGCCAGAGTGTACCACAGGCTCGCGAGGGGTGTCAATGTCGTGATACACCCGTACCAACCTTCCTAATCCGTCCAAAGTCCTACTTGCGCGTCAGGTTCTTTTACGCTATAGTTAAGTGTAGCGTACTGTGCAAAACCTGGACAGTCAGTAGCCTCTGGGAGGATAGATATGGCATCACGCCAGCGCGAGAAGCTCCACGGACTCGCAATCTCCGATGTCGCGATCAATCAGCCGGTCTTTATTACGATGGTGATGCTGGCAATCATCACCTTCGGCATTCTGGCCTTTACCACCACTCCGGTTAACCTGCTGCCCGACATTGAGGTGCCGGTGGTGGCAGTGACGCTCACCTACCCCGGTGCTGGCCCCGAGAGTGTCTCCGACCAGGTGATCAAGCCGGTTGAAGATGCGGTTAATACTCTTGAGGGTCTGGATCATATCACCTCGCAAGCGAGTGACGGATTCGGTCTCGTGATCCTCACGTTTAAGGCCGGTACCAACATCAACCTCGCCGATCAGAATGTGCGCGAGAAGGTGAACGGAGTCAAGGCGAGTTTGCCACAGGATGTGCGCGATCCGGTGATCCAGCGCTTCGACCCGAACGCCGCGCCGATTATGCAGGTTGCGGTGTCGGGCAAGGCCAACCAGACGCCGCTCCAGCTCCGCACCATTCTGGAGAATGACATCGTGCCGCTGCTCCAGCGGGCCGGCGGCGTGGGCAACATCACCGTCAACGGTGGTCAGGTGCGCCAGATCAATGTGCTGATGGATCTGAGCAAACTCCAGGCTTACGGCATTCTGCCCTCGCAACTCACGCGCTCGCTCCAGCAAGCGAATGCGACCCTGGGCCTGGGTACGATCACCCAAGGCAATCAGGAGATCGGCCTGCGCGCCCCTAGTCTGCTCCAGCGCCCAGAAGATATTGGGCATATCCAGATTACGGGTACCAGCTACCGCATCTCTGATGTAGCCACCACTGAAGATGGCGTCGCCGATAGCACCAGCTACTCGCGCCTTGATGGCGATAACGCGATCATCCTCTCCATCCTCAAGCAGTCGGGCACAAATACGGTGCAGGTGGCCAACAACGTGCGGACCACGCTGGAGACGACCTTCGCCGTCCGGCCAGACCTCACCTACAACATCCCGCGTGATGACTCGATCCAGGTGCGCGACTCGGTGAACAGCTCGCTTGAGGAGTTGGGTTTCGCCGCCCTAGCAGCCTTCCTGGTGGTCTGGCTCTTCTTCGGCAACCTGCGCAGTACGATCATCACCATGATCGGTCTGCCTGTCATCCTGATCGGCAGCTTCATCTTTATGCCGCTCTTCGGCATCACGATCAACCTGATCAGTCTGCTGGCCCTCTCGCTCTGTGTGGGCTTGGTGATTGATGACGCGATTGTGGTGCGCGAAAATATCTTTCGCCACCTTGAACGCGGCGATAGCGCCCGCGTCGCCTCATCCAAAGGCACCTGGGAGGTGGGCCTCTCGGTGCTGGCCATGACCCTCACGATTGTCGCGGTGTTCGTGCCCGTCACCTTCGCCTCGGGTACCGCCGGGATTGTCTTCAAGTCCTTCGGCCTGATCGTGGCCATTGCCATCCTGCTCTCGCTGGTTGAGGCGTTCACCTTTGCGCCGATGATGTCGGCCAACCTCTTCCCGAATATCAGGACGAAGCCGAAGAAGCACCCCAAAGAACACCACGATGTCATCCCCAACCTAAAGATCGTGGTTGATGCCGATCTGAACGAGCGCGATGCCGGTCTGGTCGAAGAGGCCCACGAAGACCCCGGCCCTATGGGCCAAGCCTACTCTCGATTGCTGGCATGGACGCTCGACTCACTGCGCAACCGCATGATCATTATCGGAATCGCTGTGGTTGTGCTGGTCCTCAGCGGCTTTGTGGCGACTGGCCTGAAGTTCTCGTTCTTCCCCACCCAGGATAACCACCAGTTTATTATGGGCTTTGAGCTGCCCCCCGGCACGGCCCTGAGCGAGACCGACCGCCTAGCCCGCAAGGCCGAGGAAGTGCTACGCGCCGACCCGGCCCTCCTGACGATGATCTCGACCGTGGGCTTCAGCGGTGCCCCGGAGCGAGCCGAGTTCTCGATCAAGATTGACACGCACATACCGTCGCTGACGGTACAGGAGCGTCTGCGTAGCCAGCTCGGGTTCGTCCCGCGCCTGTCGTTTGCTGTGCCGAGTTTCTCAGGCGGCAGCACCGGCGTGGCTGGCCGG
>CAIXLU010000049.1 GCA_903920315.1 uncultured Oscillochloris sp. | reverse complement strand
TCCTGATCGGCGCGGCGGCGCTGGGGATGGCGCTGGTGGCGGGGGTGTGGATGGGAAGGATGAAGGATGAAGGATGAAAACAGATCGTAGGGGCGCGTCGCGACGCGCCCCTACCCGACAAGCGAAACGAGAGTCTTTGCGCCTTTGCGCCTTTGCGTCAAACGGATAATGATGGTATGACGCAAAGATGCGAAGACGCAAAGAAAACGAAGACAGCGTATCTTATGCGGATGAATCACGTTTGTCCTCCTCCATCTCTCGGCCCACGACTATCGGCTATCGGCTATCGGCTATCGGCTATGTCTGGCGGGATGATTGCTGCCGGGCTGTTGGTTGCGGCCTACCTGTGGGTGAGTACGCCACTGCCCGACCCGGCGCAGATCCGGGCGCGGGCGAGTCTGGGGAATACGCGCATTCTTGACCGCAACGGCACGCTGCTCTATGCGCTGCCCGACCCGCTCAGCGGGCGGCAGAATCCCGTACCCCTGAGCGAGATCCCTCTGGCTCTTCAGCAGGCGACCATTGCGGTGGAGGATGCCAGTTTCTACCAGAACTCGGGTGTGGATCTGCGCGGGATTGCGCGGGCGGCCTGGGCGAACCTGCGCAACGGCCAGATTGTGGCGGGCGGCTCGACGATTTCGCAGCAACTGGCGCGCACGATCCTGATCGGCCCGCAGGAGGCCCAGGAGCGCAGTGTGTGGCGTAAGCTGCGCGAGACGGTGCTGGCCCTGAAGCTGAACGCGAGCTTCAGCAAGGCCGACATCCTGGCCATGTATCTGAACCAGGTCTACTATGGCGGGTTGAGCTACGGGGTGGAGGCGGCGGCTCAGGCGTATTTTGGCAAGCCGGTGCGCGATCTTGATCTGGCCGAGTCGGCGCTGCTGGCGGGGTTGCCGCAGGCTCCTGGGCGCTACGATCCGCTGGCGCAGCCCGATCTGGCCCTGGCTCGTCAGGCCCAGGTTCTCGATGCGATGGTGCGGGTCGGTGTTATTCGTGCGGATGAGGCAACCCAGGCCCAGGCGGAGCCACTTCAGTTTGATGGTGCGACCCCGCAGATGCGCGCCCCGCATGCGGTGGGCTACGTCCTCGATACGCTCACCGCCGCCCTCGGCCCTGAGGTGGTGCTGCGCGGCGGGCTGACGATCACGACCACCCTGGACGCTGACCTCCAGGAAGCGGCCCAGGGGATTCTGCGCCGCCAGATCGCGCAATTGGACAGCCCGCACGATGGCGGTCAATCGCACCATGTGCGCAGCGGTGCGGTGGTGGTGCTTGACCCGAACGACGGCGCGATCCTGGCGATGGTGGGAAGTCCCGACTTCGCCAACCGGACGGCGGCGGGGCAGGTGAACGCGGCCCTAGCCCTGCGCCAGCCCGGATCGGCGATCAAGCCGCTAACCTACGCGGCGGCCCTGGAGCGCGGCTGGACTCCGGCGACGATGATCTCGGACGTGCCGTCTTCCTTCCCGACCCGCGAGGGTCGGCCCTACACGCCAGAGAACTACGATGCCACGTACCACGGCCCGCTGAGCATGCGTGAGGCGCTGGCGACATCTTCGAATGTGGCGGCGGTACGCACGCTGAACGCGGTGGGCATCCCGGCCCTGCTGGAGATGGCGGCGCGGCTGGGGGTAGCCTCGCTGGGGCAGGACTCGGCGCGCTACGGGTTGTCGCTGGGCCTGGGTAGCGGCGAGTTGCGCCCGCTTGAACTGACGGCGGCTTACGCAGCCTTCGCCAATGGCGGCAACCGGGTGACGCCCTACGCCATCCTGTCCATCTCCAGTGGCCAGACGCCAGCCCACGCCGCGCCGGAGTCGGCGATCTCGCCCCAGGTGGCCTACCTGATCAGCGATGTACTCTCGGACAGGTACGCCCGTATGCGGGCATTTGGTGCCGATAGCCCGCTGGATATTGGCCGTCCGGCGGCGGCGAAAACCGGGACGACGACGGATTGGCGCGATAACTGGACGGTGGGCTACACGCCGGATCGGGCGGTGGGGGTATGGGTGGGCAACGCCGACGGACAGCCGATGCAGGATGTGAGCGGGATCAGCGGGGCGGGGCCGATCTGGCACGCGGTGATGCTGGCCGCGCACCGTGGCCTGCCCGCCCGCGATTTCCCGCGCCCGACGGGGATTGTCGAGCAGAGTATCTGCGCCGACAGTGGCATGCTGCCGGGGCCAGCATGCCCCGCTACCCGGCTGGAGCGTTTTGTGGCCGGAAGCGTGCCGCGCCAAACCGACACGACTCATGTTATTGTGCCGGTTGACCGAATACTCGGTTGCCGCGCCCCGGCGGGCTATCCTGTCGAGCGGATCGCAACGCGGATTTTCCGATTGCTGCCGCCCGAGGCCGAAGCGTGGGGCGCACAGAACGGGATCTTCACCCCGCCGCGCCAGATCTGCCCGATAGCCGCAGGCGCTGCACCGTTGTCGCCCCAGGTCAGCACTCCTCCCTGGGCCGAGGCATCTGGCCCAACATTGATCGCCCCCGCTGACGGCGCAACCTACCGGATGAGCGCAGGGGTGCCGCTGACCCGTCAGCAACTTACGCTCCAGGCTATTGCGGGGGGAACAAATGCCCCTCTCGCGGTCGTTATTGATGGAAAGCCGGTCGCACATCTCAGCGGACCGCTCTATCGCGCCTTCTGGCAACTCGCACCAGGCGAGCATCGGGCATGGGTTGAGGCGGGCGATGCCCGCAGTGCCGAGGTACGTTTTACGGTGATCGAGTGAATGAGATCATATATATGAGATTACCAGCTTTGCTGGTAATCTCATATATATGAAGGTTTTAGGGCCATCGCCTTAAAAGGGGAACCTGTATGAGCAATCTTCGCTCCATGCTCACCGTCCGTGTCGGGCTGATCGCCGTGGCGATCATCATCGTCCTTGGCGGCGCAATTGTGGCCGGGCCGTTGCTGTTGCGCGGGCCGCGCTTGATCAGCGTGAGTCCCGCCGATGGATCGCAGCACGCCAACCCGCAGGCCGCGATCATCGTCACCTTCGATCAGTCGGTGCAGAGTTCTTCCCTTGCCGATGCCTTCCAGCTCGATCCGCCTGCGCCGTTTACGGCCAGCGCAGCAGGTGGCACGGTGACAATTCAGCCCACGGGTGGGCTAACCTACGGCGCGGACTACCGCTTGACTATCGGCGCGGTGAAGAATATCGTTGGTCGTCAGTTTGATCAGCCGATGGCTGTGCGCTTCACCACCCAACCCTTCGTGACCGTGGCCAGCGTTGGCCCCGAGGACGGGGCAACGGAGATCGCCGATACGGCTCCGCTGACGGTGATCTTTGATGTGCCGGTGGTGACGGAGGCGCAGGTACAGGCGGCGGCTAACGACCCGCGCAAGGCGGCGGATCTGCCGCAACCGATGGCCTTTGCGCCGAGTATCAACGGGGCGGGGCAGTGGCTTAGCCCGACGCGCTACAGCTTCTCGCCCCAGGGCGGCTGGAGCGCGGCCACGACCTACAAAGTGACGGTGCAGGAGAAGATCAGCACCGATGGCCTGGCCCGCATGGAACAATCGTACCAGTGGAATTTCAGCACGGCGGCGAGTGTGCTGGCCTCGGCCCGGCCCTTCAACCAGGAGCAGGATGTGGCTGCCGACCAGCCGGTTGAGGTGCGGTTGGGCCGTGATGTGAATGTGGCGTCGGCGGCGCAGCGTTTTACGCTGACCGATGCGACCAGCGGTAAATTGGTGGAAGGTTCGGTTGAAGCCCAGGCCGACCGCTTTATCTTCAAACCCACCGCTGCCTTGGCCCGTGGCGGGCGCTATGTCGCCAAGATTGACGCGAAGGTAGAGGCGACCAGCGGCGCAGCGATCAATGCCGAGGCGTTGAGCTGGGAGTTTGCGGTGATCGGGGATCTGAGCATCGCCCAGGTAATCCCGGCGGCTGACGCCGCTGATGTGATCACCATGACGCAGCAGATCGCCGTCCACTTTAACCACCCGGTCGTCGCGGTGGTTGGCCCTTCGGTGCAGGATGGACAACCGCAGCCGCTCACAATCAGCCCGGCGGTGCAGGGTGTGGGCCGCTGGCTCGACACCAGCACCTTCGTTATCTCGCCCACGCTGCCGCTGCTCCCGGCCACCCGCTACACCGCCAGCGTCGCCGCTGGCCTGGCCGACCAAACCGGCGGGAAACTGCGCGAATCCTTCAGGTGGAGCTTCACCACCGTGGCCCCGCTGGTTTACGGATCGATCCCCGCTGACTCGGCACCCTTCGCCAGTCCGAAGGATCCGCTGACCCTGGTCTTCAATCAGCCAATGGATGTGGCCAGTCTGAGCGGCGCGGTGGCCCTGCACACCAGCAACGGCGCGGCCGTGGCGGGCAACCTAGCAGTGGCAGCAAAACCTGCCGAGGTGCTGCATCAGGGCGGGCAGGATACCCTCAATCCCTTCGTGAGCGGATTCACCGTTACCTTCACGCCATCCGCACCGCTGACTCGTGGCGGGCGCTACATCCTGGATGTGGGGACTGGCGCACGATCCGCCAATGGCGGCGTGGCCCTGTCCCAACCCTACCGCGCCACGTTCACCGTCGCCCCGCTGCCAGTTCTGCTCAGCAGCACGCCGACATCGGGTGCCCAGAATGTCAACCCAAATGACTCGATCACCATGCGCTTCAGCACGCCTATGAATTGGGGTAGCGTGCAGAAGAACCTGACGATTGATCCCAAGCCGACCTCGGTGTACACCGGCACGTCGGAGGGTGAATTCTATCTCTACGTTGAACTGAAGGCCGAGAGCGATTATACGATCAGCGTAGGCGCGGCAGCGATTGATACGTACGGCGTGGCCTTGGGCAAAGATGCGACATTCAGCTTCCGCACTGCGCCCCTGCCACCCTCGCTCAACATCGTCGGTAACGGCCACCTGATGAGCTACAGCAGCTACGCCCCGACGCGGGTGCCACTCCAGACGGTGAACACCGACAGCGTGAGCTATGATCTCTTCCGGGTGGATCGCGGGCGACTCGGCGAATTACTGGTCGCAACGCAGGATGATCAGACCTGGCGATCTTTCGCGCCGACGGCGGGAAGTTCGATCAAAAATGACACGCTGACGCCACAGGGACTGCGCAACCGGACGAACCTAACCATGCTCGATGTGGGCAGCCTGGAGGCGGGTCCGTATCTGCTGGAAGTGCGCGGGTCTGGACAGATCGAGCGCCAGTTGATGGTGGTTAGCCCGACCACCCTGACGGTGAAGCGCAGCGCCGATAAGCTCTTTGTCTGGGCGGTGGATCTGGCCAGTGGCAAACCTACCGCCAACCTGTCGCTCCAGGCGGGTGGGCTGAATTACGAAGACAATGGCATGCAGATGGGCGAGGTGGCGAGTCTGGGCCGCACGGATGCCGAAGGGATTGTGCAGGCTGACTTTACGACGGCCAGCCCCTACAGCAACATCTACCTCTGGTCGGCTGAGGGATCGCCCTTCGCCTTCAGCACAACCATGTGGAGCGACGGGATTGACCCCTGGAGTTTCTCGCTGTCGGCCACGCCAGAGCAGCAGCCGGTGGTGGGCAGTCTGAGTACAGACAGGCCGATCTACCGGCCCGGTGAGACCGTCCATATCAAGGGTGTGGTGCGGCTGAATAACGATGGACGCTACACCCTGCCCACCGGAAGCCAGCTTGCCGCATTGACGATCAGCGACCCGGATGGGAACCAGGTTTACTCCTCGACCCTGGAGATAAGTCCGTTTGGCACGTTCAGCACCGACCTGCCGGTGAGCGGGGACTCCTCCCTCGGCGGCTATTACATGAGCGCCCAGCTTGTGGGTGACAACGAGTACCATAACTTCTCCGGCAGCTTTAATGTCTCGGAGTACCGCAAGCCGGTCTTTGAGATCACGGTGAAGCCGGATCACGAGAACGTGCTGATGGGCGAGCCGATTGCGGCGACGGCCACGGCACGCTACTTCGCGGGCGGAGTTATGGCCAACGCGCCGATTCACTGGCGGCTGTTGGCCGATCCCTACTACTTTAGCTCCGATACCGCGCCCAGTTACCAGTTCGAGAACCTGGATGATGCCTACACCTCGTACCGCTGGTTCGACAACCCGCAGATGACGGGCGGCGAGCAGGTGGCCGAAGGCAGCGCCACCACCGACGCCCAGGGCACCTTCAAACTGAGCCTGCCCGCAGGTACCGCCAGTGACAAGCACAGCCGCGCCCTGACTCTGGATGTGGAGGTGACGGACGTTGACGGCCAGGTAATCTCGGGCCAGGGAAACCTGCACTTGCACGCCGGAGCCTTCTACGTTGGCCTGCGCCCGGACGGGTACGTGGCCCAGATTGGCACGTCGCAGGCGGTGGATCTGATCACCCTCGATCCGCAAGGCCAGCCGGTGGCCGGGCGCAGTATGGACGTGAGTATCTACCAGCGTGAGTGGTACAGCGTGCGGGAACAGGGCCCGGACGGGCGTTTCTACTTCACGTCGTCCTATACCGACACCTTGCAGCAGACCATCCCGGCCAAGACTGATGACAAGGGCCGGACCAGCGTCAGCTTTACGCCAAGGCTGGCGGGTTCCTACCGCATCGCCGCCGACGCCAAGGATGACGGCGGGCGGACGATTACCTCCAGCGCCTTTACCTGGGCCACCGGCGGCGATGCCTTTTGGGGCGTGAATGACTCGAACCGGATTGACATGATCGCGGATCGCACCAGCTACAAACCGGGCGACACGGCCAAGATCCTAGTAACGGCTCCCTACAAGGGGAGTTCGGCCCTGCTCACCATCGAGCGTGGCGAGGTAATCTCGCATCGCCTGCTCACCATTGCCGGTACCAGCGAACTGATCGAGGTGCCGATTACCGCCGACTACGCGCCCAATGTCTATGTGTCGGTCGTTCTGATCACCCCCGCCGGTACGAGTGCCGACGCCCCGGCTGCACCCGATGTACGGGTGGGCCTGGTGAACCTGGCGATCTCGACCGAGCAGCAGGATCTCACCGTTAGCGTGGCCCCCGACAAGGAGCAGGCTGGCCCCCGCGACAGCATTACGTATACGGTGACGACCAAGGACTACAGCGGTAAGGGCGTGCCTGCCGAAGTCTCGCTGGCTCTGGTAGATAAGGCCGTGCTGACTCTGGCCGACGACCCGAACCCGAGTCTGCGCCAGGCATTCTACGAGAAACGGCCCTTGGGCGTCTTTACCTCACAATCCATCATCGCCCTGGCCGAGCGGGTGAACCTGGCTCTGGGGGCCGGTGCCAAGGGCGGCGGCGGCGGGATGAGCGCACCGGCCCTGGTGCGGCGTGACTTTCCCGACACGGCGTATTGGAACGCTGGCCTCGTCACGGGTGCCGATGGCACCGCCAGCGTGACGGTAAACCTGCCCGACAGCCTGACCACCTGGCGCATGAGCGCACGCGGCGTGACTAAGGAGACTCTGGTGGGCCAGATCACCAGCGACGTAGTGGCGACCAAACCCCTGCTGGTGCGGGCGTCGCTGCCGCGTTTCCTCACCGAAGGCGACCAGCCAACACTCCAGGCGGTCATCCAAAACAGCACGGCGTCCGCCATTGACGCCAGCATCACCCTCAACCTGAGCGGGATTGGGGCGATCAGCCTGCAAGACCCGGCGGCGCAGCAGGTGAGTGTCCCGGCCAATGGCCAAACCCTGGTACGCTGGAAGGCGACGGTCACCGGCGCAGGTAAAGCCATCGTGCGCCTAAGCGTCAGCGGCGGCGGCTTTGAGGACGCCCTGGAGACCAGTCTTCCCGTCCAGCGCTACGAGACGCCCGAGGTATCCGCCAGCGCCGGGCAGGTTCTCGACACCACCATCGAGACCCTGCGCCCGCCGACGGGCGACCCGGCCCGTGGCGAGGCAACCCTGGAACTGGCCCCGTCTCTGGCGGCGGGTGTGCAGGGTGGATTGAACTACCTGGAGAGTTTCCCCTACGCCTGCACCGAGCAGACGGTGAGCGCCTTCCTGCCCAACGCCGTGACCTACCGAATCTACAAGCAGCTTGGCGTGGATAACCCAGCCCTGAAGAAGTCGCTGGAGGCGAATCTGGCCACGGGCCTTCAACGGCTCTACGCTCTCCAGCAGCTTGATGGCGGCTGGGGGTGGTGGGAGAGCGATGCAAGCCAGCCCTACCTAAGTGCCTACGTGGTGCAGGGGCTAACGGAGGCGCAGAAGGCAGGCTACAGTGTCAATCAATCTGTCCTCGACCGGGGCGTGGCCTACTTGAAAGATACCCTCGCCCAGAGCGCCGATCCCGAGTCCGGCATACCCGATGCCAGTCGGCTGAACTCGCGGGCCTACACGCTCTTCGTGCTTGGCGAATTGGGCCAGGCGGATCGCGGGCGGACGGTGGCGCTCTACGAGCAGCGGGCCAAGCTGGACATCTACGGGCGGGCGTACCTGCTGATGACGTTGAAGGGTTTGGGCGATGACTCGCGCACAACCGCTTTGGTGAACGACCTGACGACGACGGCGATCATGCGGACAACTGATGCCCACTGGGAAGAAGCGCGGGCCGATTACTGGACGATGGGCAGCGATACGCGCAGCACCGCCCTGGTGCTGCAATCTCTGGTGCGCGCTGATCCGACCAACATCCTCGTGCCCAATGCCGTGCGTTACCTAATGGGCCTGCGCGACCGTGGCCATTGGGCCAGCACCCAGGAAACCGCCGTCACCCTGCTGGCTCTGTCCGAGTACGTGGCCCAGAGCGGCGAACTCAAGGCCAACTACAGCTATCGCGTAGCCCTGAACGACAAGAGTCTGGGCGAGGGTAACGTGGATAGCACCAACCTGGACACGCCGATTGAGTTGGTGGTGAAACTAGCCGATCTGGCTCAGGGTGCCGATAGTAAACTGAGCATCCAGCGCCAGACGGCGGCAGGACAGAGCGGCGAGGGCCGACTCTACTACACCCTGCGTATGCGCAGCTTCCAAGACGCGGCACGTGTACAGGCGCTCGACCAGGGATTTTCCGTACACCGCGAGTATGTGATGGTGGATACCGCCACCCTCAGCCCGACCGGCCAACTCACCACGCAGGCCGCTCTCGGGGATCTGGTGCAGGTCAAGCTGACTCTAACCTTACCCGAGGACGCGCCCTACTTCATGGTCGAGGATATGCTGCCTGCGGGCCTGGAGGCGCTGGACACTAGCCTAAAAACCAGCAGCGCCGCCGCCCGCGACCCGGAGATCAGCGGGACGGATGCCCAACCCTACTGGTGGTATTTTGGCCGCACCGAGGTGCGCGATAACCGGGTGGCTCTCTTCGCCAGCGACCTGCCGTGTGGCACGTACACCTACACCTACCTGGCTCGCGCCACCACCCCTGGCGTCTTCCAGACTCTGCCGGCCACAGCGATGCGTACCTACGCGCCGGAGGTGTTCGGGCGCAGCGACGGGGCACAGTTCACGGTGACAGCACCGTAACCAGACACATAAAAGCGGGGCGGTCGAGGAAAATCCTCGC
>CAIXLU010000048.1 GCA_903920315.1 uncultured Oscillochloris sp. | reverse complement strand
TCACCTTCATAACGACTCCTTCTCACTTAAGACAATGACACTGAAACACCGACGTCAGCGTACCGAGGCAGTGTAAACACTCGTAAAAATGTCTACACTGCCCCGGTGGGGGGGCGTACCGACGCTTAAATCAATCCTGCCGACTTAAGCCAAGCCTGATACTCTTTCGGGAGACTGTCCAAATACGAACCAGCACCCGCCTTAACCTTCGTCTTCACCTTCATAACGACTCCTCCTTGATATTCATGACCATGAAACACCTATGTCCGCCTCTGATGAGAGCAGACCCGTGGGAAGAAAGGTGCAGTCGGATTACCGGGGCAGTGCAAACACTCGTGAAAATGCTCACACTGCCCCATCAAGCGTGCGTACCGACGCTTAAATCAATCCTGCCGACTTAAGCCAAGCCTGATACTCTTTCGGGAGACTGTCCAAATACGAAGCACCGGCCTTAACCTTCGTCTTGACCTTCATAACGACTTCCTCCTTGATATTCATGACCATGAAACACCTATGTCAGCCTCGAATGAGGGCAGACCCGTGGGAAGAAAGACGACCCAGCCCGCACAGTGGTTGCAGGGCCGACTTATGTAGACGACAGACATCCCAGGCTAAGATTATACACCTCACGGGCATTTTCTCTCCCAAGCGGATGTCGCCCGAATGTGGAAAGCTAGGGGAAGTGTTCGATCCTAGCCTGATTTATCTATGTACAAGTGGCGAGGTAGAGCACCGGCACACCGATAGCTGTGTGTGCGTAGCTTGGAGCGGTGCCCCCGTAAAGCTTGTGCGGGGGTAGCAGTGCTGGAAGGCACCGCAAGGCCAAGTTGCTTGATCAGTTCGCTCACAATCAACGGCAGATTGCTCTCGGACAGCAGGATCTCGGCCCCGCTGTGGACATCAACCAGCGTGAGCGCAACAAAGGTGTGGCTGTTATGTAGTAGGTGCTTGACCCGTATGAGGTAGGCATGCTGGCTGAGTACGTCCATAGAAAACGGTACCTCCGAACAATCGGCTCCGCTCTTCTCAAACTTCGCCCTCACTATAGCAGAGTTCGCTTAGGACTCGCTTAGAAATTGTCTGAAAAACCACTATATCCCCATCCCCCCGACTGCTCATGCGGTGGCGGTGGCGGCAGCATAGGCATCGGCCAGAAGCGCCCAGTCGTGGGTGGCAAGTTCTCTCAGTGCGTGGGCAACGAACTCGTGACGTTCGATCTCGGGTGCAACGCTCAGCTCAGGGGTGATGGGTGGAGCCGCATTGCGCCGCACCAGGTCGGCATAGAGCTTCTGGGTCACGAGCTTATGTTCACGGCTGAACGGCTGGTCAACCAGATTGATGACGTGCCTGAACTGCTGGAGGTCGGTCTGAACGAGGGTGGCCTGCCAGCATGCCGTGCAGTAATGTTCGATGATTGCTCGCGCCGCATGAATGGAGGTGTCACCCACAAGCCGCCGCGCCGTCAGCCAACTCAGTTCGAATCCCAGGCTGGTACAAAACGCAGACAAATGCTCTGTTAGGGTCTGTACCTGCTCCACGCTCAGTCCGCCGATCCAGTCCCGCACATGAGCATCATCCAGGTCGGTGATGGCCCATGCCTGGAACTGCTGCGGCAGTTCAGACTGATTGTCTGAGGAGAACCAGAGACGCCGTCTTGTCGCTGCCAGTGTGCCGACTGCGCGGGCGGGAGCTGTCGCCGCAGAGGTAGCCTGCTCCTCATCGATCTGCTTCTGCGATTGACGATCCGCCAGGTAATTGCTTACCAATACTCCTGCCACTACAGCCAGCAGTGCGCCGATCACAAACAATTCCATCAGCAACCTCCAGAGTAGAGTTTATTGTCGGCGAAGGCGGTATTGACTCATTCCGCCGCCACACAGACCCTATTGTCATCCAGCATATGACTACGTGATGAGCCTAGCGATAGCCTCACAACTGTGGTTCGTCGTAAGGGCAGATGCCAGAATGATTCCCCGTGGCATGCCGTCGAGCAAACGGCAGATCCGGGCCACAGCGATCATGTCGCTTTCGCACATCTGCTTGCCATGCGCGGCGGCACTGCTGATGAAGAGTTGTACCGCATCGTAGTTGACGAACCCGTGTACCTCATGCGCGCTAGGGCTCTCCATGCCACGCAGGACGAAGATCTGCTCATTGTCTAACCCCAGGCAATCACGGGCAGTGACGATCTGCTTCACCCGTGGTGCGTAGCGAGAAATCTCGGCGAGGAAGGGGGCGTCACGATGCCGGTGGTCAAGAGCATCAATGATGAGCAGCAACTCATGCCCGGACAGAGCCTTGAGCAGCCAGGAGGGCTGGGCGTCGGCATTGTGGGGTACGAGGCCGAGGGCTCGTGCGATCAATGTGGGCAGGCTGTCCTGGTCAGACTGCTCGTTCAGCGCCACAAAAGCCACACCATCGCGGAAGATACCACTGACTTTCATAGCGATATGCTGCGCCAGACAGCTTTTGCCGACTCCGCTCGGACCTACGATGGTCAGCAGGCGGCTCTCGGCAACGGCCACAAAACGGGTGCACGTGTCTAGCGCGGCGGTGCGTCCGATAAAGGGACTGCTCTGCGCGCAGCACGCAGGGAGACCGGGGCATGGCGTGAGGGGGTGGGACATCTGAATTTTACGCCGCTCCATAGCGCCTCGCACCTGCGCCACAAGTGCCATCGTCGCCGGTTCCGGATCGAGCCCAAGGTCGTCAGCCAAAGTCTTACGGCACAGCTCAAACTGGTGCAGGGCGGCGCTATAGTTTCCGGTCGCCGCCAGAGCGCTGATCAAGGCTCGGTGGGCTGGCTCGTTCCAGGGTTCAAGCTGGAGCAGCCGATACCCATACTGCTGGACGTGGAGAAGGTCGCCGTGTCGCTCAGAGGAGACAAAGAGGTGATGCAGGGCGTTTAGAGCGCTCATATGGAGACGCTCACGGTTGATCTGGAGCCACTCCTCGAATTCGGGGGCATCAGGAAAGCTGAAGCCGTCGAGAAGCGTGCCTTGGTAGTAATTGATTGCCTCGGCAAACCTAACAGTGCAAGAATCGCAATCGTCGAGGTGGTGTTGGTGCGTACTACATGCATTCAACAAGCGCGTAAAGGCGGCCACATCAAAGTCAATCGGTGCGGTAGGGTTGATCTGAACTGTGAGGCGGTTACTCACGAAGAGCGTCTGGATACGGTTGCTGTCGTGGAGAACTCGCCGCAGCATGAACAAAGTCTGGTTGAGATTGTTCAGGGCGGCATGGGCAGATCGATCAGGCCAGAAGAGATTGGCCAGGGCAGTACGCATGTGGATGCGGCCCGACTCCATCAGGAGGTAAATGAGCAGAGCACGGGCTTTGTTGGAGCCGAAGTCGCTTATTGGCACCTTTTCAACGCTGACATGAAAACCACTCAGGGCGCATATAACAAAGCGAGGCGCGGAGGAAATTGGCTGTGCGTTGGTAAATTGGTACTCAATAATACGACGGTGATACATATCGTTGGGCACGGGATTCTGCTTAGAGCATGTGTATCATAAAAAAACGAGTATACCGCACAATCCAAACACCGGGCGGTCGCCGCCGACGCCGGAAGCACCTGTGCAGACTAAATTCGCCAGAGGCGGATCGTCCCATCGAGGCTAGCCGAGGCGAGGGTCTGCCGATCAGGGCTGTAGGCCACACTCGTGACCGCATCGGTGTGACCCTCCAGAGTGTGCAGCAGACGACCGTCGGCCACGCTCCACAGGCGCACCGTCTTGTCGGCGCTACCGCTGGCCACCGTGCGCCCGTCCGGGCTGTAGACGACGCTGGTGATTGGCCCAGCATGGCCCTCGAAGATCAATCGCAGGCTACTGTCGGCCACATTCCATAGGCGCAGGGTGCTGTCCATCGTGCCGCCGCTGGCGATCAGATCGCCGTCGGGGCTGAAGACCACCGCTGCGCTGAGCAGAGTGGCCTCGATGTAGGCAAATACCGCTTTGCCGCGCAGTTGCTCGCGCAGGGTTTGGCGTAGACGCCCGTCGGCTATCTTCCACAGGCGCACGCTACTGTCAAGGGTGATCACGCTGGCCAGGATCTCGCCGTCGGGGCTGAAGGCGAGACCACTGACGCTGCCCATCTGGCCACGGATGGCGCGTAAAGACGCACCGCTCTCGGCATCCCAGATCCGTACGGTCTTATCGGCCCCACCGCTGGCCAGCAGCCGTCCATTCGGGCTGAAGGCGACGCTGGCAACCACACCGCTGTGAGCTTCCAAACAGGCAAGCTCAACCGCGTCGGCCACACTCCACAGGCGCACCGCCTTATCGGCCCCGCCGCTGGCCAGTCGCCGCCCGTCCGGGCTAAAGGCCACGCTGAGCGAACGCTCGGCGTGACCAAGCAGGTCGGCACTACGTTCGCCATCGGCGGTCGTCCAGATCCGCACGGCCCCGTCGGCCCCGGCGCTGGCCAGACGCTCGCCATTGGCGCTGAAGGCGACGGCCAGAACACCGCCGCTGTGAGCCGTGATCGCGCCCTGGGAGCGGACGCTCACGGCCATCTGGCCCATGCCCATCAGCGCCCGCTTGAGCTCAGCCGCGTCGTCAAATCGCTGATCTTGAGCCAGGGATACCGCCTTCGTCACCGCGTCGGCCACATGGTGCGTGAGGCTAGAGTTACGCTTGCGCGGGCGCAGCAACGGGTCAGAGCTACTCGACGCTCGCTCAGCCGATGTTAGGGGAGCCTCACCCGTAAGCAGGTGGTAGAGCGTCGCCCCCACGCTGTAAATATCGCTGCGCGGGCCAGTATGCTGATCGCTGGCCCCCCACTGCTCAATCGGCGCGTAGGTGGGTGTCAGGCCACGCCGCGAGTTTTGGGTGGCCTCCACACCCTGCTTCAGCAGCCCGAAGTCTACCAGTTTAATCAGACCCTCGGGCGTAAGCCGAATATTAGCCGGCTTAATATCGCGGTGGATGATCGGCGGCTGCTGAGCGTGGAGATAGCTCAGCACATCACAGAGCTGGAGGGCGAAGCCGAGTACCTGTGACTCAAGCAGCGGATCGCCCTGCTGCTTATCCAACACATCCTGAAGACTCTGCCCCGGTACCAGTTCCATTACCAAGTAACCGTTGCCATCCTCCTCAAACATCTCGTGGTAACGCGGCAGATTCGGGTGGCGCAGCGTATTGAGGATAGCAAATTCGCCCTGGAAGCTGCGGATGCTAGAGGGGTCGAACGTTTCCTTGATCGCCACCATACGCCCTGGCTCGGCACCGTCCTCCGCCTCATACACCGCACCGAACCCGCCGTGGCCCAGCGTGCGAATGATTTGATAGCGACCCACCTGGGCATCGGCATCTTGCAAACGTAAGGCGCTACGCAGGGGTGCGCCGCAGCGCCGACAGAACTGGGCATTGTTGCGGTTCTCGGTACCGCAGCGCGGGCCGCTGCGCGAGTCTAGGCAGATCAGCATAAAATTTCTTATCTTTAATGGCAATACCGCAGAAGTAACGCTGTCAGACGTATGTCATGTCATGCTGAGCGAAGCGAAGCATCTCTCCCGGCCTCCTGACAGACCCTTCGCGTCGCTCAGGGTGACATGGGTATTGGATCTGACGTCACAGCGTTACTTCTGCTCTACTGCCTTTAATGTTTTCTCTGCGATGGACGCCTTTGGCGTCCATCGCAGAGAAAACAATGGGTTTACCAACCTTTATACAAGCTCCGCCACAATTTGGCGCAGGATGCTGGTGGATAACGAGTTGGGGTGACGCCGCACCAACAGGCCACCGCTACCGATCATCTGTAGCTCCTCGCTGTGGGGCAGGGCCGCAATCACTGGTTGGCCGAATCCGGTCGCCACCCGCATGGCAACTTCCCCCGTATCAAAGCTGACGGGTACCTCGTTCACGAGCAGGAGGAGCTTTGGCGAACCTAATCGGTGAGCCAGTTCGATCACTACCCCTGTACCTTGATAATCCTGGTGATCCGGGCGCAGCAGGAGCAGCAGGCGATCAGCGGCGGCAATGGTTAGCAGGGTCTCCTCGTTCAGCCCGGCGGGCGTGTCCACCAGCAGCACATCAAGATCGAGGTCGTTGGACAAAGCTCCCAGACCTTCACTGAGCGCCTCGGCGTGGTAACTGCCACGCAGCGACTCAAGAATCTTGTCGGCCTCACCACTAGCAGGCACAAGGAAGAGCGTCCCCACAGGCGGCGGATTGAGCCAACGGGAGATGTTAATCGCCGCCATGCCCAGCTCGCAGCGACCAGCCAGATAGTCGTTCAGGGTCGGGTTACGGCCAAGGTCAAACCGACCAAAGAACATGTGCAGACTGGGCGACTGGAGACTCGTATCAATCAGGCCAACGCGCATGCCGCTGTCTGCCAGCAGCACGGCCATGTTAGCGGCGATGGTAGATTTCCCCGTGCCTCGGCGAAATGAGTGGATGGCGATAGTTATTGTCATACATCATTATTCATTGATAAAGATCTCGCAAACCTCAGCCCTCACTCATCTTATCAAAAAGGTCAACGATCTGGCGTGGGCGGGCGCGGGTCTTTTCGGCAATTGTACTACTGGCTTCGCGCAGGCGGCGACTGAGGAACTTGATAATCGTCAGAGCCAGGTCGGGATGCTGGCTGATCAGATCGAGCAGCACCTCGCGGCGAATCGCCAGAATGTAGCAGTCGTCCACCGCCACGGCGCTGGTGGTATGGGCTGGCGCATCAAAAACCGCCAGCTCACCAAAGGGTTCCTTGGCCTCCAGCGTTGCGATCCGCACCACATTGCCACGGGTGCGGGTCTCCTCAATACCAACGCGCCCGCTGACGATAACAAATAGCCGGTCAGCCGAATCGCCCGCGCTGAAAATCGCGGCACCACGCAGATACTCCAGTTCCTCACCGGCGCTGGCCAAAATCTGGAGTTGTTCGGGGGCCATGGCCTGAAAGACAGGGACGGCGCGTAGGAAGATCGCCTTTTCGACAACAGAAAGCACAGTGACGCCTCCCTCCTCAATACTCGTCGGTATGATCGCTATGCCAGCAGGCCGCTGCTCGGCCATGGCAGCGGCAACAAGATCGCGCCGCCAGGGTGAACCCTCACTACTCGCCAGAACCCACGCCTCTTCGCGGCGCAGGGTGGGCTGGGGCCAGTGCTGAGCAGCCAGGGCGAGCGCCCGCTCGGGGACATCATCGGGCCGCAGCAGTGCGGCCAGCAGGCGGGCATGCCAAGGCGAGCGCACACTCTCTAGAGCTTCGCTGGCTTGGGCGCGCAGGTTGCGCTCGGGCGAGGAGAGACCTTGCCAGATCGAGCGTGATGTTTCGGCACCATGGGTTGCGGCCACCAGCGCGGCCATCCGGTTGAGTAGATCACGCTTCTCCGCCGCCATGTCATCAAGGAGCAAGGTTCCCACCGAGCCAGGCAGCTTACCAAGAGCCGGGCGCACTCGCAACAGGGTGACGATCTGCTCCAGAATCGCCAACTCGAAGGTATCCAGATCCGCAATCTGCTGCCCAGGGCTGAGTCGTGCCAGGGCAATCAGAATTGCCTCACGCTGATCAAGGCTGGTTGCGTCCGTCAGCCGCGCCTGGAGAATGGGCAGGCAGTCCGGGCCGATCTGGATGAGTGATTCGACCGCCGCTGTCCGCACTGCCGGGCTGCGGTCAGCCATCGCACCAATCAGTAGCTCGGCTTGGGCCGTCCCAGCCCGTCCCAGTGCGCTGGCCACCGCCCGTCGCACCGGCTCAACCGGGTCGGCCAGGGCTACGCCAAGTGCCACCATCAGGGCGGGCATACGGATGAGATCCAGGCGACCCGCGACATCAGCGACAGCCAGACGTACCAGCGGCGCGGGGTCGCTAAGGCCACGAACAAGCTGCTCCTGCCCTTGGGCACCGAGCGCCTCCAGGGCACGGGCGCGTAGCTCGGGAGAATCGCCAGCGGACAAGGCGACCAATCGAGCGCGGGCCTCGTTGGGGTAGGATGGCAGCAGCAGGCGAGATGCCGCCAACTGCACCCCCGGATCAGGGTCATCGAGGGTGCGGCGGTAAAGCGAGGTGGCCAGGGCACGCACACCCATGAGCGCCTCAAGGATAGCTCGCCGCACCTCGGGTTCGGGCGAGCGGATCAGGCGTGGAGCCAGGGCCAGCAGCGGTTCCCCGGCGATGTCACTCTCGCGCAGCAGACCGAGCAATGCCGCCTGACTTTCGGGCGGACTGGTGGTGATACGTGCCGTCAGGGCTTTCTCGGCCACAACCCGATCAAGTTCAATCAGGATACGACCCAGAAAAACCTGATCCTCCAGCGACTCGGTTGCGGCGAGACGCCCCTGAAGCAAACGCAGAGTCTCCGGGTCGGCACTGCCAAACCCGGCAAAAGCCAGTCGCTGCGCTATCGGGTTTTGCTCGTGAGCTAGGGCCATTGTCGCCTCGCTGTAGGCCCGACGCACCCAGAGGGCCGCTGCCAGGGCACCTACCGCCACCAGGGCGCTGAGCCATGGGATCACCGGGACACCCCAGCCCGTCGCCTGGAGACCAAGAATCAGCAGGCTGCCAATGGTGGCACCTAAGGGTACCACGGCACCACGTACAATGGCGCGCATCCGCGCCCGCAGAGCCGCCGGCAGCGCGTTCATCAACAGATCCTCCGCCGGTACCTGGAGACTCTGGCGCAATGTCGTCCGCACCACCTGGCCCGCGACGGCTGCCGATATGCTGCCGGACATACCGATCCAGACGCTCACACCGAGGGCGGCAGCCGGGTAGATCAGGTTAGTGCGCGAGACGCCAATGGCGCGGATCAGCCGAGGCATGCCGAAGGTCTGGAAGGCCCAACCGACGAGATTCGAGACGACCGCCACGGTAGCGTAGAGTGTGCCGAGCAATCGCTCATCGGGGAAGGCCGCAACCAGTGCGCCGCTAGTTTGGTAGGTGAGCAGAAGTACGAGCATCACCACCAGGGCGGCCCCGGTGGTGAGAGCACGGGCTAGCGGACTGGCCATGAGGGGCGGGCCAGCGGCAGAAAGCGCAGGCGGTACAACATTATGTACAGTTGCTTGTCCGCGTCCCGCCCGCATCACCACCAGCCCGGCTACCAGGCAGAATATCCAGGCCAGCATGGTGCCGCCGATGCCCACGCTGTTGAGCAGGAGCGGTAACGCGGCAGCCCCCGAGATCGCCCCGATCCGCCCTGCCGCACCGATCACCGGGAAGCGTACCTTCGACTCCTGGGCGTCGTACTGGTCGGCGAAGTAGTTCCAGATCTGGGCCTGGAGCAAATCGCGGGATGGGCGAAAGAGCAGGAACAGGGCTAACACCGCCCACGTGACACCCGCTTCCAGCGCGCCCCAGATCAACAGGTTAAGCACCGCCACCACCACGATCACTGCCGCCAGCAGGATACCAGACGGGCGTCGTGACAGGGCGCGAGTATAGATTGCCGTCAAGGCCACGCCGAGCAGGGCGGTGCCGATGAGGCCAAGGGGCAACGCGGCTACCCCAAAGTGGCTCAGAAAGAGTACTTCGCTCAGGGTCTCGCCCATGAAGAGTCCGGCGGAAAGAGTCAGGTTAAGAGCGTAGTTACGACGCATAATCTCCTCGTCCTACGCCATCCCCACGAGCCGACGCAGATCCGCTTCAGAGACTGTGTGCTGGCGACCTGTTAGCTCCTTCAAGCCATCGAAGGCCCGACGCAGATCATCGGCGCTCAGGTGAATACCACGCTCGGCCAGGGACAGAGCAAACGACTCCTGGCTATTCATTTTGCCGACCACAATCTCAATCTTCTCGACACCGAGGAACTCGGGCGTGATCACCTGGAAGGTGCGACGGTCTCGCTGCATCCAGTCAATCTGCGTGCCGGTCTCGCGGCGCAGCACCGAGGAACCGACAACCGGCTTATTGGCGTGCGGCGTGATCCCCGAGCGCTGAGCTACCAAGCGGCTCAGCGGCAGCAGAGCCGTGCTATCCGCCTTCAGATTGAGGCCGTGGGCGTCGCGGCGCAGCAGCAGGTTGGCCACAACCTCTTCGGTAGGCGGCATACCGGCGCGCTCACCCAGCCCGTTAACCGCCGTGGCCACGGCCCTCGCCCCGGCGCGCAGGGCGGCGATGCTGTTGGCGGTGCCGTTGCCCAGATCGTGGTGAGCGTGAAAACAGATTCCTGCCTCGGGTGCCCCGGCCACCAGCCGCCGGACGAGGTCGCTCACTTCATCCGGTAGCATCCGACCAACCGTGTCGCAGATCACGATCATGTCGGCACCAGCGGCGCTCAGGCGCTGGCACGCCTCGACCACCAGATCGGTCTCGGGGGTGTGGGAAACATCGGCCAGGGCGACATCAATCCCGGCCCGCTCGCCCACCAGATCGCGACCAAAATTTACAAGATCAACCGCACGATCAAGTGCCTCTGCCTGACTCATTCCCAGGCGACTGTCGAGCATCAGGCGCGAGATGGGAAACCAGAAAGAAACCCTGGGCATCTCGGCGTCGGCCACAGCTCGGTAGCAGAGGGAAAAATCCTCACGGGTGGCCCGACCCGCACACTCCACCTGGGCACCCGACACGCTGCGGGCCACCGCACGCACCGCCTCAAACTCAGCCTGACTAATTGGCGGGTAGCCTGAGTTGATGATGCAACCGGGCAGGGCGGCGGCGATCTGCTGAGCGATGACCACCTTATCATCACGTAGGAAGGTAACGCCCGCCGTCTGCTCACCATCACGCAGAGTCTCCTCGTTCAGCGTGACGGTAGTGCGGGCAAGAGCGAAGCGAGTGGGCATCGGCAATCCTCCTTACTCCACAGCCTCACTATCAGCGGTGCCACGCTCCTGATGGCGGCGGCGCATCTGAACAGCGCTTGCGCGCAGGTTTTGGAAGTAGTCGGTTTCGGTGATCGACTCGACCTGCTGACGCCGTTTCTGGTCGTCAATCTGGATATTCAGAGCGACGATCTGCTGCTTGAGGGTGTCTTCGCGCTTGATCACCTGCTCGGCCATGCCCTTAAATACCGTGGCGAGGTCGCTCACCTCATCGCGGAAACGGCGACGCTGGAGACTGTCCAGAATCTCCTCGGCAAGCTGACCACGCTCCAGAGCCTGGGCCGCCTGGCCGAGCCGCCGCACCGGGGCGCTAATCGTGTTGGTGACAAAGACAGCCACTAGCACCACACCCACCACCGAGCCGAGGATCACCAGGAGCATCTGAAACTCAAGACTCTTGCGCTGCTCGCTAATGCTTGCGCTCACCTGATCCGCCGCTTGGTGGAACTGCGCCATCTCCGCACCGATGGCCAGTGCGCCAAAGATTCGGCTCTGCTTATAGACCCCGTGCGCAAAAAAGATAGGCGCGTAGGTCGTCGCCTTCTTCGCGCTCGACTGATTCACCGTCATCACAAACCCGTTCTCGCCACGGATCACGGCATCGTACATCGTGGGCAGGTTCGGATCGGCCCACGCGCCGTAGCGCATGTTCATCGGATGCTTGCCCCGATCCTCCTTGCTCATCTCACCCGTCACATAGCTCACCAACTGGCCGCTGGGGTCGAGGCCACGCAGCACCCAGAAGCGCGGGTGGGCGATTTCCCAGCCCTCGTTGTCGAACATGTAGGCGTAGCTACCGCTAGCGTAGTCGGGGAAGACGGTGAACTTCTGATCGGAGGTAGGCAGGATGTGCAGGGCAAAGCCTATCACATGGCGGTAGTCGAGCGTGAGGACAACGATACCATCAAAGACACCGGCGCTGGTGAAAAGGGGCGCGGCCAAGCGGATCACCGCATCGTACTTCTTGCCCTCCACCGCCGCCAGCGGATCACTGGCAACCCCAAGCTGATCCGTCTGGTTCACGTACCACGCGGTAACGTGCGAGACATAGATTTCGCCCGGAGACAGCCCCTTCGTGGCGGCGAAATAATCCTCGCTCAGGTAGGTCGTGTTTGCCGGATTGCTCACATCGCGTAGCTGAGTCGTCGGCAATTCCTTCCCATCGGCCACCCGCAGCCGCTCGCGACCATCCGCCCCCACGTAGGCAATTTCGCGAAAGATCGCAGCCTGCTCCCGGCGCTCTTGGGGTGCGGTATTCGTCCCATCGAGGAACCAGAGTTCAGCGTGACGAGCCGCCAGAAAAGCGGCATATGTCTGGGCATCTCGTGGAATAAGCGCCGCAGTGCGGGTATCTTGCACGCGCTCTTCAAGGAAGCGAGCAATCGCGTTCGCTGTTTCAACCGTGCGCAGTTGCAGCGAATCGAGGGATTTTTCATCAAGCGTCGTACGAGTTACCTCCGTTGCCTGATCGCCCGCAGCCTGGTAGCCATTAATGGCAAACCAACTGATCAAGGCCAGAGGCACGAGGCCGATAAGTAGCGCCGCAAGAAGAAACCGCCAGAGTAGGCCAAAACGAATCCCACGCATACGTAAACTCCTCATATGACCACCGACCACGATCTTGCCCCCTCACCCCTTGCCCCTCTCCCACCGGGGGAGAGGGGCTATTCCGCATCAGAGTCCGACTCCCCCTCTCCCGTTCTGGGAGAGGGGGCTGGGGGGTGAGGGCTGATCGGCGGTGATTGGTCATCCCCGATCATCCCATCAGCCGTGCGGCTACCTGACGGTACGCAGCGGTGACGGGGTGATCGGGGTAGCGCAGCGAGAAGATCCCGGCACTGGCCAGAGCCATCAGTTCATCAGAGTGCGGGATCACCGCAGCCACCGGACAATTGTAGATCTTCTCGATCTGCTGGCCCACCTCAGCCATGTTATAGGTCTGCGGCACTTTGTTGACCAGCAGCAGCAGATGCGGCACATCAAGCTTACGGGCCACCTCCACCGTCACGCCCGTACCCTGGTAATCCTGCTGGTCAGGACGCATAATGATCAGCAGGGCGTCGGAGATCGCAATCGAGAGCAGAGTCTCTTCGTTCAGACCAGGGTGCGTGTCAATCATCAACACATCGAGGTCGAGCGCCTCGATCAGACGCTGGAACCCATCGTTGAGCAGACCGGGGTCATAGCCATCGCGCAGAACACGGGCAATCTCACCGGCCTTGATGCTGGAGGGGATGAGAAAAATCTTCCCGCTGATCGGCACACCCAGGCTATTGGTGACATCATGGGCCGCATCCTCAATCTCGCAGGTTCCCCAGAGGTAATCGTTAAGCGAGTGCCTCATATGGTCATCATCAAGGCCGAATAGCACGTGAATACCAGGAGATTGAATATCCGTATCAATCACACCCACCCGATAGCCCTGAGAGGCCAGCAGGGCGGTAATATTCGCAGTGGTGTTAGACTTCCCAGTTCCACCACGGAACGAGTGAATCGAAATAATTGTTGCCATAAAGAGACGCTCCTCACCAGCGGGATCGGGACGTGTGTGATCACGATAATGCTGGCGACATGGACATGATACGAAACCGAACGTGGGGATCTGCAACTTTTGCTCATAGAAGCTGTCTGAAAAAACACCGCCCCCCTCCCAACCTCCCCCCGATGGGGGAGGAATCGACTCCCTCCCCCATCGGGGGAGGGCTGGGGAGGGGGGATTGCGGGATATGTAACCTTTTCAGACAGTTTCTCACCATGCCCCCTTGTTATTTTCACGCGCTGGCCTTGAGTTGATCAACGAGTGCGACATAGTCAATCCTGGCCTGTTCGACGGTGGTTCCCTTCAGCTTCGTCCATGCGTCGTATTTCAGGCGACCCGTCATGTCAAGGACGCCGGGGCGGGATCCTCTGACATCACCCACCGTGGCCTGCTTGTAGAGCGCGTAGAGTCTGAGCATCACATCGTTTGCGGGACGTTTGGGGAGATGCTGCGCATCCTGGGCGGCCTGCTCAAACCGGGCGCTAAGGTCGCTCATAAAATCCTCCTTAAAGGTGCAACGTGTCGGCCAGCGTCGGCGACATGCACGACAGAGATAACAGCAGGATGGTAGCACTGATCGTGAAGATTCGCACGGCAAAAGGCCATGAGCATATCCCCCCTGAGGGTAAGGGAAATCCCCCTGTCATGAAAGGGTAAGAGAGTGCTATAATGTTGTAGGATGACAACCAAGTGTGACTATTGAGGAAGGAGGCAAAAGGGTGGATAGCGTTGCAGCTACCAAACTTGCCAGCCAACTCAGCAGACAGCATCAACCGCTCTGCGATCATGTCTCGGCGCGGCTTTTGGCGGCATATCCTGAACTGACACGGAGCTTACGCCTCGAAGAGAATTACACACCCGTCGCCCGACTCTCAGAGGTCGCAGTGGAGCGCCTGAATGACTTGGTGAGATCTGTGTTACTCTTCGATCTCCCATCCCTGGCCGACCAGGAGCTACAGTGGGCACAGGGAGTGCTCCCACGTAGCGGCGTGACACCGGAACACCAGTCGAGCATGGTATCCTGGTTCTTTGAGGAAGTGTGCAAACTGCCCATCAGCCCAGTGGAACTGGCAATTGCCCACGAGATTGAGCAATACTTCCTTCATCAGATCCGGCAGGTCTATCACGTAAACTAGCGAGCATGCAACAAGAGATAACGGCATCTCTTGAAGCGGCCAGTTGTTCAATAAGACACGGCAACGAAGCCCCACTCGTACGGAGTGGGGCTTTGTTGAATCTCATCCACTCAGTGTTCACTAACCGTCAAGACACCCTGCATCTGGGGGAAATGGACGGGAACAGTACAGATGAAGATGTAGGTACCGGCTTCTGGGGCGGTAAATGTCACATCAGCCGTCTGACCAGCGCTTAACAAGGGTGAATTGGCGATGATGTTGGCTGGGTCGTTGAGCAGATAGTTCTTATCAGCACCGGCGGTCAGGCCCGCAGTCGCAATCTTCTGGGCCACGTTGGCACCGCCCCTGATCAGAACCCAGTTATGTTGCAGGGACGACGAGTTATCTTTGACGACGATAGTGACCTGTTGGCCGGCAGAGACGTTCAGGGCGTTTGGTTTGAAGGTGAGCGTGTCACCATCTGATCCAATCTCAAAAACCACTGAACCTCTCGCTGTAGGTGCAGAGGTATTTCCACCACAGGCGGAGATCATGAGCGAAATACCGAGGATAATGCAGCCCATGATCGCCCGCATGTGCATGTTCATCAAGACGTTCCTTTGTCAGAATGTTCGATTTGTCACAGGAATTCGGAACCCGGTCATGTTTAGCGCATCTACAACCATATTGTCAAATGCGCGTAACCGAAATTCAGGGAAAGGGTAGGGTTCTGGCCCCGCCCACATCGTTACATAGAGGTCAAGAATAGGAGCAAGCCCATGATGTCCGAGAACGAAATTCGCAGTCTGTTACGGGATGCACGGACGGTGGCAGTGGTTGGGATGAGCGATAATCCGCAGCGGGACTCGAATGGCGTGGCGCGATTCCTCAAGCGGAACAGCTACGATATTATCCCGGTGAACCCGATCCTGCACGATCTTGTGCTTGGCGAGCAGCCACACGCATCGCTACGCGATATTCAGGGGCAGGTGGATGTGGTGCAGATCTTCCGTCGCTCGGAGTTTGTGCCCGAGATTGTGGAGGACGCAATCACCATCGGGGCGCGGGCAATCTGGATGCAGCTTGGCGTGATCAACGAGGCAGCGGCAGCGCGGGCGAAGGAGGCCGGGCTGTTGGTGGTGATGGATCGTTGTATGGCGATTGAACACCGTCGGCTCATGCGTGGTCCTGAAGCCATTTATGCGTAGGACAAGGTTTCAGGTTTCAGGTTTCAGGTTTCAGGTTTCAGGTTTCAGGTTTCAGGTTTCAGGTTTCAGGTTTCAGGTTTCAGGATGCCACATTCTAGC
>CAIXLU010000047.1 GCA_903920315.1 uncultured Oscillochloris sp. | reverse complement strand
GGAAGAGCAGCGATTACTGCACGCCTTGTTCAATGTGGGATCTTCTGTCCACAACGATTTCGTGGCAGACGAACTGTGGAGATGTGGGAAGAAGCGGATAGGGATGGAGATCGATCTGGAGTGGATTTTAACAGGAGTGCGTCATCACAAGGAGTAGCGGGCGCAGTCGTCATGAACTGCGCCCACCGCAACAAGGGAAACCAACCGGAGCCTCATCATACCATAGGGACAATTATGAAGCCTCTCGTGATCATCATCAGCGTCCTGTTCGCCGTCCTGCTGCTTGCCAGCATCTCGCAACAGGTGCGCCCGCCATCCAGCCTGGACTACGCCCGTGAGAATGCCGAGATCGCCCGTCTTGAACGCGAGCAAGCCAGCGAAGCAGTCTGGGCACCCGTGCGGGCTGCAGCGGTCAACATTGCCTTCGTCGCCGTCGTGATTATCGCGCCTCTGCTTGCCAGCGCCTGGGGGTCGCTGGCACTCATCCGCTTTCGCTACGAGCGTATTCCGAACCGCGCCGGGTTGCTGCCCGTCCGGGCCGAGCTGCTCGACGCCGTGGCCCCCGCCGCGCTGGGCGCATTCCACCAGACCCAATTGGCCCACGCAAACGTTCAGCCCGTCCCGCACTCGCTCTCGGTTCACTGGGCACCCCACAACGCACCGCGCCTTGATTATCGAAGAGAGCTTGGAGGAGATGTTGTATCGGCTCCTGATGAGCCCGCTGCCGTCACGCATCTGCCCGGTCTCACCGATTTAGCCGACATCGGCTTTGTGCCGAGCGCCGAGCGCATCCTTCTGGGTCTCGGCGCAGCGGGCGAACAGATCACCGTGCCGATGAAATCGCTCTGGCACGTCGCCCTGGCGGGGCCAACCGGCAACGGTAAGAGCAATATCGCTCGTATGGTGGTGGCACAGCTCCAGGCGATTGGGGCCAAGGTGTGTGTTGGCGATCCGAAGTGGACGGAGTACGACGCCGATCAAGATGAGGATTGGCGACCGATTGCGCGGCGGCTCTACCGAGAGCCAGCCCACAGTGCGAAGGGCATCAGCGCACTACTCAAATGGGCAACGGGCGAGCTAGAGCATCGGCTCGGCCTACGGCGGGACGGCGTGAAGTCGGGCGGGCCGATCTTCCTCTATCTGGACGAGTTGCCGTGGATCGCCGCGCACGTGCCCAACGCCGACGTGATGATCGGCGAGCTGGTGCGCGTAGGGCGCGGCGTGGGCATGTTCTTGCTGGTGGGGGCACAAGACATGCTGGCCAAGACGATCAACCTCTCCGCCGAGCGCGACAACTTCCGCACCGGATTCTACCTGGGTGGCGACGATACCACCGGAGCGATCCTGCTGGGCATCCCCAAGCGCGAGGTGCGCGACCCAGATGGGATTGGGCTGGCGTGGCTACGTTCCACGGCCACCACGCCACCGCAGCAAGTGCGGGTACCCTACGCCTCGAACCGGGCACTTGTGCGGCTCTTGGGCGACGGCAGCGCCGATCTGGTAGACCTATCGCCCACTTCGCGGCCCACTTCACCGCAGGAGCCACGAAGTGAGCGCGAAGTGGGCGATGAAGTGAAGAAGGAAGCCGGGGCTTCGGGCATCCTCACGCCATCCGTGCGTGATCAGCATATTCTCTCGTTGGTGAAGCAAAAGAAGGGCGTCAGCGAGATCATCGCCGAAGTATGGGGGGTGAAGGGCGGAAGCAAGTTCAGTGAGTACAGCGCCGAGGTCATGTCCGTCATCGCCCAGGCGATTGAAGCGAACTAGATCCTGAGCAGAAACAGCACCGCCCCCCTGGTGAATGTCACCAGGG
>CAIXLU010000046.1 GCA_903920315.1 uncultured Oscillochloris sp. | reverse complement strand
CTGACCCCTGACCCCTGACCCCTGACCCCTTGTCTTACAAAACCTGAACCGGATCAACATCAACTGTCCAGCCGAAGAGCGGGCCAAGCGCGTTGAGGAACGCCCCGACCGCGAGGATCTTGGCCCGATCCCCAGGGGCGCGCAGGATGAGGTGCCAGCGCCAGCGGCCACGGGCGCGATGGAAGAAGGCGGGTGCTGGCCCAATTAGCCCCCAGCCCTCCAGTCGGCGTTCGTTAATCAGCGCGAGGATACGACCTGCCAGTGCCTTCGCCTCGCGCTGGCAGGTTGTCTCGTTGGCCGAGGCGTAGACGAAGCGCACCAGCCGACTAAAGGGCGGGTAGCCCGTCTCGCGGCGGTAGGCGATTTCCTGAGTAAAGAATGCCTTGAAATCGTGTTCCTGGGCAGCCTGAAGGGCGTAGTGTTCCGGGTTGTAGGTCTGGATAATCACCTGAGCACCGGCGCTGCGCCGTCCGGCCCGCCCCGCCACCTGGGTGAGCAGTTGGAAGGTGCGCTCGCCGCTGCGGAAGTCTGGCAGGTGCAGGCCGGTATCGGCGGCCACCACGCCCACCAGCGAGACCATCGGCAGATCCAGACCTTTGGCGATCATCTGGGTACCCACCAGCACATCGGCCTTACCCTCCAGGAAGGCGTCGAGCATACGGCTGTGGGCACCCTTGCCGCTGGCCGTATCGCGATCCCAGCGCAGCACCCGCGCCTGCGGGAACATCCGCGCCACATCCTCGGCCACCCGCTGCGTCCCCACGCCAAAATCTCTGATCCGGGGGCTAAGGCATTGGGTACAGATCAGAGGTGCCGCCGTACGAAAGCCACACGAGTGGCAGAGGAGGGTGGAGGGTGGAGGGGTGAGGGGTGAGGGGTGAGGGGTGAGGGGTGAGGGTGGAGGGCGTGAGTCATCCCTATCGTGATCATAATGGAGCGTGAGCGGGTTGGAGCAGGCCGGGCAGCCAACGACATGGCCACAGTCGCGGCACATCACGAACGAGGCGGCCCCGCGCCGGTTGAGGAAGAGGATGGCCTGCTCCTTTCGGGCCAAGGTTGCCTCAAGTGCCTGCTGGAGCGGGTGCGAGAAGATCGAGCGGTTACCCGATTGAAGCTCGTGGCGCATATCCACCAGGCGCACCGGAGGCAGGGGCAGGGTTTCGGAACGATACAGACCATCAGCGCCAATCCCGCCGCCCACGCGATCGGGCATTTCTAGCACATGGTAGCGGCCCGCACGGGCGGCGTGGTAACTTTCGACACTGGGCGTGGCGCTGCCGAGAATGATCACACTGCCGGTGATCTCCGCGAGATAGAGGGCCGTATCGCGGGCGTGGTAGCGCGGACCCGCATCATGCTTGTAGGTCAATTCATGCTCTTCGTCCACGATAATCAGGCCAAGCTCAGGCAACGGTGCGAAGACAACCGAGCGCGAGCCGATAGCCAAACGAGCCTTACCCCGGCGCAGACGCCGCCACTCATCGTAGCGCTCGCCCATCCCCAGGCCGCTATGTAGCACCGCCAGTTTGCCGGGGAAGCGTGCCGCAAAGCGACGCACCAGTTGGGCGGTCAGGGCGATCTCGGGCACCAGCACCAGCGCCTGCTTACCCAGGCGCATCGCCCGTGCGATAGCCCGCAGGTACACCTCAGTCTTGCCGCTGCCGGTAACGCCGTGGAGTAAGTAGGGGCGAAGCAGCGAAGGCTCCG
>CAIXLU010000045.1 GCA_903920315.1 uncultured Oscillochloris sp. | reverse complement strand
GCATACGTCGTCCGTATTCACCCGCACGATGCTGTCCACGTAACGCTGCACCAGGCGGAAGGTGTGTTCGCCCACGCGCCGCACCGCCACACCGTCCACGAAAATTCCAACTTGGGGCAATGTCACCCGCTCGCCCGCGCCAATGCTCTGGTACATCGCATCGGAGTCATCCGGCTCCACACCGATGATCTCGACCTGCGGGCTGATGCTTTTGAGAAAAACAGCAATGCCGGAGATCAGGCCGCCGCCGCCGATGGGCACAAAGACCTTGTAGCGCCCGGTGTGAATTTGCTGAGAGATCTCCAGGCCAATCGTACCCTGCCCAGCGATCACCAGCGGGTCGTCGTAGGGATGAACGAAGGTCATGCCGCTCTCGGCCTGAAGCCGGTAGGCGTGCGCCTCGGCGTCGCTATAGCTATCGCCGTGCAGTACCACCTCGGCCCCACGGGCGCGGCAGGCGCTTACCTTGATCTCGGGCGTGGTCGCCGGCATCACAATCACTGTGCGCAGGCCGAGACGCTGTCCGGCGTAGGCCACACCCTGGGCGTGATTGCCTGCCGAAGCGGTGATCACCGCCCGCTCCCGCTCCTCAGGCGTCATGTGCGCCATGCGGTTGTAGGCTCCGCGCAGCTTGAACGAGAAGATCGGCTGGAGATCCTCGCGCTTGAACAGCACCTCGTTGCCCAGGCGGACGGAAAGCTGCGGTGCGGCCTGGAGTGGCGTCTCGTGGGCGACATCGTAGACACGGCTGGTGAGAATGCGCCGGAGGTAGTCGAGGTTCACGAAAAATCCTTTGCGTCGAAAGCGTCAGGCGCCTCGATTATGCGCCAATTCGCCTCAGTACGCAAGGAAGTGAGTCGGGCGGTAGGATTGCAACATCGCATGATTGCCGGACAGCCCTCACCCCCCAGCCCCCTCTCCCAGAACGGGAGAGGGGGAGTCGGGTAGGGGCGCGTCGCGACGCGCCCCGACGGTCCGTTTTCATTGGGGGTGGGAGAGGGGCGGGCGGCTATTGTACCGATACTACGGCGTGGGCGTCATCCTGGGAGTACCGCCGGGGCCACCAGGGCCGCCAACCCCGCCGCCGACCTGGAGCGCGGTGGCGGCGAAGGTGTCGCCGTTCTGGGTGCCAATTGCCACAACCCGATCCCCAACCTTTACGTCGGCGAGCGTGCCGTTGACCTGATGGCGCACCACGCCGTCGGCGGCGAGGTTGACTTTCATTGTCGAGCCATCATTGAGGGTGAGAGTAACCGTATTGCCCTCGATTGAGGCAATCGTGCCGGACATTCCGCGCCCGCCGCCCTGCCCACCTTGTCCGCCCTGCCCACCACCACCACGCTGGGCAAAGAACCCCGCCGCCGCCGCCGAGCGGCTCTCCTGTCCCGCCGCAACACCCATCTGCCGCCCGCCGTAAAAGGTTGCCGCGCCCACTAACAGCACGGCGATCACCCACAGTATGCGCTCCTGATTCATGAATTATCTCCCTGTTGACATTGCAGATTGCAGATTGCAGATTGCAGATTACGCCTGATAGGGACGCGGAAATATTTAATTGTCCCGTGACGAGTGATCTGTCACGCAGAGCGCAGCGAAGCGTCCCGGCATCCGTGTCGCCCGCCGGGACGCTTCGCT
>CAIXLU010000044.1 GCA_903920315.1 uncultured Oscillochloris sp. | reverse complement strand
GTTGATTGACCTGGATGACGCAGCCCGCGTGGTAGCCGAGCTACGCACGGCCATGGCTCCAGTTGTGGGGGTGCCCATCCTGATTAGTGATGCGGCTGAGAAGTACGGGTTTCACGTCAACTCAATCTACGACTGGATACGAAATGGATGGGTAAAGGTTCTGGTTCAGGAGCCTCGGAAACGGGTTGATGAGAGCGATATAGCACTGGCCCGTGCAATTGCAAACAAACAAGGCCAGATCGCTGGCCGCGCAGTCTTCCCGGCAAAACCTCGTAGTGGGCGACCACGGAAGATTCAATGACCTGATTAAAGTTAAGTCACAAAAAAGCCCTCTGGCAATTGCCAGAGGGCTTTTTTGTGACCGCTAGACCGTCCCGTAGGCCCGCACGCACGCCGCATACCATCCCCTCGCCCCATTGGTCATATTTCCTCAACAAATACTCCTGAGCTTTCCTGATAGTCCTCGTGAAAGTTGTGACTTCTTATCTACACGGACTATTTACAAAGTCCTCGTAAGAAATTATACTACACCTATCCCCACATACGAGTAGGAAGGAAAGGAATGTATGCACACGGTTACGCTGGTGGTTCACCTAACGGATGAGGAATACAAGATCGTGGCACGGGACGCGGTGCATATGCGGGATTTTGTTTCTCGCTTTCACCTAGAGGGTCGGGATTGGAGCCTGGAGAGTTCCCTGCTCTGTATGCTCAATCGGGGGATTCGGGATGAGGCGGGATGGCAGAAGGATCGCGATCTGACATACATCACGGTCACACGGATGGTGAATGAGAAGGTGGCGGCATGATTCCATTTGGCACGTTCCACATCGTCCCACGCCCATTCGCCGGACTGGCACGCCGTAACATCCGGCTCGGTCTTCCCATCCCCCGAGGGTACCGCATCGCTTTAGAAGGGATGCCGTTCTATCGGCAGAATTTCCGTATGAGCCGACGCTGGAAATAAGGGCATACCTCTCATGAATCAATCCTGCCCTCGGTGTGGCGGTTCCGACCGCTTCTACCTCATCAGCAACCCACGTAAAGGCACCGCGCCCTTTTGGCTGTGCCGTCGCTGCCACCATTCTCAGCCCGCAACCGATGCGGACACGACCGGCACACGCACGCCGCTGCGCACCCTCAGCCCTGATGAGATTGATCAGGCGCACATGGGCTATACCGCCGTCGCACGCTGGTGCGCGGCGTATCTCTGGTCATCCAACTCCGAGTCCATTGCGGCGCTGAACTATCTGCGCCAGCGTGGGTTCAGTGACGAGACGATTAAAGCGGCGGGACTCGGCTACCACCCTGCACCCCACGGCTACGCCAAAACCGGCTGTAATGCGCTGGATTGGGGCGTGAGCTCCGAGATCACCCACGAGGAGTCGCAGGCCGCGCAGCTCGGGGGGTTGCTTGGGCCACAAGGCAGGCCCAAGAGCGTGCTGCGTGGCACGATCACCATTCCCTATTGGTATGGCGGTCGTTGCACGCTGCTGCGTGGCCGTCAGCTCATCACCAGCCCGGAAAAGAAGCTGCGCTATCTCTCACCCGGCGGCGTGCAACTCTACGCCGGTTCAGCCCCTACGCTCTACATGGCAGACGAGATCGCCGCCGCCAGCACGATCCTGCTCTGCGAAGGAGAGTTCAAAGCCCTTGCTGCCCGTCAGGCCGGGATCGTCGCCGTGGCCCAACCCGGCATCGGCTACCTGCCTGATCGCTTTGTGCAGAGCCTTGCCGGTAAAACGGTGGTAGTGGCATACGACGTAGAGGAGCGCAGCGACCCCTTTGAGCTTTCCCCTGGTGAACGGTTCACCCTGGTCGTGGTAGCTCGGCTCTGTGGCATCAGCCAGCAGCAGCAGATCGAGCATCTTTACAAAGCTCTGGCAGAGCTTGATAAGGCGAAAGGCAGCGATGACATCCGTGAGCAAACCATTGCCATGGCCCAGATTGAGGCCGCACGGCTACAGATCGAGCAACTCAAAAACCAACTGGCGCAACTCAAGCAGCTCAAGCTGCGAATCAAGGTGCTGCGCCTCCCTCGGCGCGCCGATCAACACAAAGTTGATCTGGACTCCTTCCTGCTCCGACACGATGGGAGCGTGCTGGTGGATTTGGTCAAACAGGCACCCGAGGGGGCCGACTGGCACGCCGCCCACAGCGGCGGCGAGTTTGCCTTTACCCGCACGGGCATGACCAACGGCAAGCCCGTGGCCAACTACAAGGCCCGGATTACCGAAACGGTCTATCAGCACGATGGTCTGGTGACAACCACCCTGCAACGGCTGGCTCTCCAAACCCCCAGCGGCGTGCGGCGCAGCGTAGACGTAACCGGCGATGAGTGGGCGGATGACCGTCAGGCGGTGAAATCTATCCGCAAAGGATTGCAGGAAGGGACGTTTGACGATACCCCCATGCAGGCGCTTCGGGCCGTGCGGCTGTTGAGCAATCAGGGCGATGCCCCTGTAAGCAGGAGGGTGAACACCTGCACCGGATGGGAACAGATTGAGGGCAAGTGGCATTTTTTGGCACCAGACGGGGCCATACACGCCGGGGGCATCAATCCTACGTTACGCGCTGAGATTGACGCCGCTACGGTGGGAAACCACTACGCCATGTGTGGGCCAGGAGACGCACGGGCCGGTTTTGAGGCGTGGTATGCCTATCTATGTGGGTCGGTCTGCCCACAACCGCTGGCGCTGATGTTAGCAGGCCAGACGGCCTTATCTGTTCTGCACCGCTTCAATGGAAACGAAGCGCGGGCCATGGTGTGGCTACACCACGAAACAGGCAGCATGAAAACGGCGGTTATCCGAGCGGGGTGCATGGCCCTGTTTGGGCCACGCTTCACCGCAGAGCGGGGAGATGGTGCCCCGGTGATCAAGTGGAATAGCACGGCGAATGCTCTTTCGGCGGCATCCTTCTTCTACCGCGATCTGCCCTTGATCATTGATGACTACAAGGCCGGGATGATCAGCCCTGAACACCTCAAGCGATACCTTCACGATTACAGCGAAGGGGCCAGCCGTGCGCGGTCAAATGTGCATCTTGGACTCGACAAGGCCAGACCTGTGCGGGTGATTGCCTTCTCTACCGCCGAAGACATCCCCCAAGGCGACCCCGGTATGCAGGCGCGGCTCCTGTCGCTGGTGCTGAAACCGGAAATGGTGAACCCTGATGCTCTTTCGGCATTGCAGCGTGCAGGCGTGCAGGGCCATTTAGCCGCATTCTTCCGGTCATTCATCCAGCGCATGGCTCACGAGCTGGATACCTTCGGAGTAGGGATTGTCGAAGAGCGCATGCAAGCCCTGGTGCGGGCCGATGATGCCGCCCTCGATGGACACCGCCGCACCGCCGGTTCTCTGCGCCAGAACCGAGCGGCATGGCTGATGCTGGCGGCGTGGCTGGTGGAGTCGGGATACCTGACCAAAGAGCAGGCCCAACAGCTTAACGCGGCGCATATCAGCGCGAGAATGCTGCTCACCGCCGATCTATCCAACCGCCAGCGCGAGAGTCGGCCTAGCCAGATCTTCCTCACCGTCCTCACAGAGATGCTCTCCAATGGCGATCTGCTGATTGAGTCGCCGGATATGCTCTGCTCACGATGCAAGAACGATATGAGGAGGGCGGTAGACGGCTGGTTCTGCCTCAGCCCGACATGTACTTACCATATCCCCGCAACTCGCATTATCGGGTTTCGCTACGGGCCGAATGCCATTGGTATTTCATCC
>CAIXLU010000043.1 GCA_903920315.1 uncultured Oscillochloris sp. | reverse complement strand
CTTCGTACAGGCATCGGTCGCAATAGCCCGGTCGGCGGCGCGGTGCCCGTAGGCGTAGAGGGCGCGGAAGGGCGCGTAGGCAACCCACTTGCGCCAATCAGGCGTGCGGAATTCCTCCATACCGTGGGGGTTAGCCACAAATGGCACCCGGCGCAGCAACGGGTCGCGGGTGCGAATATACCCATAGCCGCTGGCGCAGAGACCCTGGCTATGAACGACATCAAAGTTACCATGGCGCACGCCCGCTGCCGCCAGCGCCCCTAGCTGCCAACTGTACCAGGGGTAATTGATCTGTCGGCCAAGAATGCCGTTTGGCGGCAGCAGCGGTGAGGTGCGGTCGTACCGCAGTAGAGCCAGTGACCAACGACCATCGGCCAGGGCTGGTAGCTCGGCAGCGGTTGGCTGCCGCCCGTCAGGTGCTGTTTGCACATAGAGCGTTCCCGCGACACCAAGCCGAGCGAGGTGCGTAACGAGGTGTCCAACGTGGCGCTCGATCCCGCCGAACCCGTGCAGTGGGTAGACGACGCGGGCGAGCATCGCGACGCGGATAGGATTGATCAGTGATGGTGTATTCATCGGCGAGGATCATACCACGTTATCTCCTTGGGCATATTTCAGATTGCAGATTTTAGATTGCAGATTTGCCGCAACAGGACGCGGTGCATGTACCCAAACTGTCACGCTAGTTTGAAACATGCCTTGGACACAGATAGGCTAGATCTGGGGCTGCTCATGACATATTTGCACAATTTAAAGAGGTATGCTATACTCTCCGAGATCGTAAGGGCGGCCCCATCGTCTAGCGGCCTAGGACGTCACCCTCTCAAGGTGAAGATCGCGGGTTCGAATCCCGCTGGGGTCACCAGTCTATTGGACCCGTGGTGTAGCGGTTAACATATGGCCCTGTCAAGGCCGAGAGCGCGGGTTCGAATCCCGTCGGGTCCGCCATAAGGCATCAGGAAGGCTTGCAGCAATGCAAGTCTTCCTGATTCTTCAGACAAAACCCTTTACATTTCCTCACGGCAGATGATCTCCGAACATCTCCTCCATGCGTTCCGTCACCCGTCCTTTGCGGAACACCTTCGGCTGCCAGTGGGCAAACTCCTCTGCCAGAATAGCCTTGCGCTCAAGAGCCAATCCTGGGTGCCGCTGATAGAGCCAGATCGCTAGGCATTTTGCATGGACACCGTACCACTTGGCTACCCGAATATGGGCCTTCCTTGGAGAATGCGGATGAGCCAGCGGTGCAGGGATTCCTGTTATCGCCTCTACCGCACACGATAAGCCTTGTACAAATGAGTGCGTACCGATGACCGTCAGCATCGGACGTATTGATCGCCCCGATCTGTGCCAGGTCAGACAACCATCCCCGTCTGTGTACCCACGTACCAGGTGCGGCAGATGCTCATCCGGCACGTATGGCCATGTCAGGGTGAGAGATTTGCGCTCGCTGCCGCCCAGCCGGGCTAGGCTCTCGTGCATGGCTTTGCGGCAGATCACCAGCTTGTACACATCCGATCCGGTAATCACGCTGATCCGCCCAAGACCGATGGCCACACGCATGATCTCCAGGTGTTCGCGATCCTTGCTGCCAATCGAGACAGTGTAGCCGCCGCAGGAGGGCTGGCTGTGCATGTTGCCGTCGGCGAACCAGTAGCCCAGCACGTAGGCCATCGTTGGCCCCTACGTGTCGAAAAAGCCGCCCATGACACCTCATACGGTACAGAGTATCCACTAAAAGAGTATAGCACAAACGGGCTGTAATGTCAAACGTATGTTCGTATTGTGGGTCGTAAAAAGGCCGCCCACGCACATAACGTGGACGACCGCTTCCCGAAACCTGCAATCTAAAATCTAAAACCTAAAATCTAAAACCTTGTCCCTCGCCAGAGCTTCTCAAGAATTGGTACGACTGACCGCAGATGGCGGCGTTTGGCCCATCAGCACGCGCAGTCCCCAGAAGAGCTGGGAGTCGCCGCATTCCTGGCGACCTTCGGTGGGGCGACGGTTGACGAGGCAGGGTACGCCGTACTCAGCCGTATCCACGTCGGGTACCAGGTACTGCGGCGTAATGCCGATTTTGTGGATCGCTGAGCGGTTGGGGGT
>CAIXLU010000042.1 GCA_903920315.1 uncultured Oscillochloris sp. | reverse complement strand
TCGTTCTTCGGCGCGCCCAGCGTGTCGAGCCGGGCGCGGAGTTCGTTGACGAAGGTGGGTATCTCTGTTGTCACGCCACACCTCGCGTCTGGGTCCATGAACGCCGCCGCATCTGGCGGTAGATTGACGGGTCGGCAAATAGCCAGTAGCCGCGTGGGATAAACAGACCGAGCCGGTAGTTTCGTCGGGCGAGCTGCGAGAATGGCCGAGGTGCGAAGGGGGGCATGGGTGTGTCCTTTCTATTTGCGTCTGTCAGCCTAGCGGGGTATGATGGGGATGTCCCTATACCCTATGCCAGTGCTGTTGAGGCCACCGATTCACCCTCGGTGGCCTCGGCGATTCTGTCGTTATTCCTACCTGCTACACTAGTCGGTAGCACTGACATGGCACATAGGGAGGGATTGGTATGATCTACGTGGTACAACTCTTGGCCCTGGGGCTTGGAGCGGTGATCGGGTCGCAGTTGCCGGACATTGATCAATGGTTGTGGTTTCTGGCGGGTTCGCACCGCTCGATCCTCACGCACAGCGCGCTGGTTCCGTGGGGACTCTACTCCTTGGCTCAAGGCCGCATGCCGTGGTGGCATTGGTTTGGTGGCGGGCTGGCGGCTGCTCTCGCAGCGCACTTTGCTCGCGATATGTTTCCGGCGGGATGGTACGGGTTCGCGCTGATCTCGGTGCCGTTCGTTGGTCGTCTGAGTGGTACTCTCTCGCTGCTCTGGCTGCTGTTCACGGTGGTTGCATGCTGGTATCTGGCGCTGCTGCTGATACGTCAGCGCAGCGAGGTGATCATGCTGTGGGTTGCGGCTCTGATTGCCTTCGGTACGGACTATTCGCGGAATGGCGGCGAGAACCTGATGCCGATGCTGGCCCTGGCCTCTGGCTACGTGGTGGCGATCTGCCTGCCCAACCCGGTTGTGAATGGCCGGGTACTCTTCCACCGCTGGTACGACAACCTCATGCGTTCGCTCGGTCGCTAACGGCCCTGGCCCTTTGCACGCAAGCCCGTGCCAGCAAATGCTGGCACGGGCTTGCGTGTGTCTACGGTTCATATAGCGTGTCCTTTCTGCGTAGGTAGAAATTAGAAATATCTAATGTCAGTGTATTAGAAAAATGCAACTTGTCAAGGCGCAACAAAAAAAGACACCCTGCTATGGGTGCCTTCAAACTTTTGTTCGGTTAGCTATCGAATGCCAGTGCGCAGATGCGCGAGCCTCTCCCCATCCTCTCTGGTGGCGTCTGGATTATTCATGAGCAACACCACATCATCAGCACTAGCCCTTACAGCACAAACAAACTTAAGTAGCACAGAACTTCGTGAGTCTGATTTCCAGGCTTCAATACGCCAAATAGCCGTGTTGTCAGCTCCTATTTTCTCGGCAAGGTCTTTTACGCTTATGCCTGCAGCCTCTCGCATCGCACGCAGATAAGCGCCGACAGCTACTCCCCCATCTTTAGGCTTTGGATAATCATTATTAGGCATGTCAGAAGTTTAGAACTGTATTTCAATCTTGCAATACGGATCGTATTGACAATCTTAGAAAATACTAATATGATGATTGCATATTTCTAATGAGGAGGTAGTCATGCTGCCAAGGTTCGCGAAGGCTCTGGAGGGGCAAAAGAGGACAATGCCCTATGACCAGTACTGGCGTTACTCGTCTGGGAAAATTCCCAAACTGCTGATGTGGCTGGTGGAACGTCCCGATCTCGCCGAGGCTCTGGCAGAGGATGCACGGGAACGGGCAAAGGATGCAAGGCCGAGGATGAGGATGAGGGCGGAGAGGAAGAAGGGTAGTGATGCTGCGCACCTGGACTAACAGGTGCGCGGCCATCAAGGGGGAACCTACATGTACAAACGCAATGATAACACGCGAAAGAAGCGGCTCACCGTGATGATTGATGCCACCATCTACGCCGACATCGAGGAGCTCGCCACCGAGCAGCGGCGAGAGCTAAACGACCAGGTGATCATCCTGCTAGAGCGGGCCGTGAAGCTCCAGCGCGGTCAACAGCGTGCCAAGAAGCGCCGAGATGCGGTGCGTGCGTGGAGTGATGGTATTGGACAGGAATAGGGGGGTATGAATCCAATGGCTAACGAAGAAACGTGGATCGGCGGTTGCGTAGAACTGACAATCGGACTTGTTGACCTAGAGGTTGAGCAGTTACGCATCGAGCAGCAGCGCAAGAACGAAGAAGGGGCGAAGGCCCACGCCTACGTCAATCAGGACTTCCAACCATACACGCTGAGCGACACTGCGATGCTGTTGCTTTCGGAGCTGCTACACAACCGCGCCGCCGGACGCACAGGGGGAGTGCAATGACCACGACAGAG
>CAIXLU010000041.1 GCA_903920315.1 uncultured Oscillochloris sp. | reverse complement strand
CTGGCCAGGGTAGCGGTGCGTATCTGGGTGATCGTGGTGCCCGCGTCGAGTAGGCTCATAGGGAGCTTCCCTTCAACAAGTTTTCGGCAGTGAGTCGATCAAGCTTGGCTATCGGATCTTCGTCAACCGGCGCGGGTGTGGGTGCGGGTGCGGGTGCTAGCCGGTAGTAGGTGAGTCCCTCAGCGCGATCTTCCCAGCCCTCCGCATCCGCAGGAATGGGAAAGCCTGGGGGTACCTCTTGCCATTGGTTCGTGAGAGCGAACGCGGGCGCATCCCAGAGATCATCAGCGTCGGGTGTGGCGGTTGGGTGTGTGGTGTCTTTTTCGTCGCCCAACTTGATCACTTGATCAGACCTAAAGGATCTGATCAAGTGATCAGGTTCATTGGACTTGATCGGGGAGGGGGTGATCAAGTCCCGATCAAGTCCGATCAAGTTATTTGTGCTACTGAGGTTTGCGGCATCGTGACGCGGTTCAAACGTTGCAGGCGGGGTGATCGCGTCCCGATCAAGACCCGATAAAACGGCAAGTTTGGTATTTACGACAAACGGGTCGCCGCTGATCACTTGATCGGCTTGATCGGCTTGATCGGACTTGATCAGGGAGCGTCCTTTTTCCGTGATCACACGAGGATCGCGTTGCTTATCCGGGACGGTGATCAGCCCGCGCTTTGCCAGTTGCGCAATATCTGTACGCACCCTGCCGTCGCTGGCTTTGCACTCAGCGGCGATCACGCGCTGGATCTCGGTGGTTGTGGCACCGCCGTCAACCTCCAGATCGCGTAAGAAGATCAGGATCGCCCGTTGCCGTGTAGAGATGTGGCTTTCCGTTTGCATCACCCGTCCGGCGGGCACGGCCACGGGCGCAGAGAGAACGCCCTCGTCAGGATCGGTTATGTCGGTCGCCCGAATGATCAGCCGGAGGGCGGCATCGTCCGCCTTTTTCCCCTTGTGCCGTACCACCTTCAGCACAACAAGATCGTCGCCGCCGTCCCTGTCGGCTACCCACATCGTGTGCGTGTTGTTGAGCAGCGAACTATGCCCGCGATATTGGCCATTGTCTGACTTCGTGGGATGGTGGAGAACTAAGATTGATGCTCCGAGCGTATCGGCGATCATATTGAGCCGATGCGTGATCGCCGTCATCTCGCTTCCGTTCTCATCTGCGCCAGGAATACACGCGCTGAGGGTGTCAAAGATGATCAGGCGAGGGATGTAGGGAGCCGCCTCATTGATAAAGGCGTCAACCTGATCGGCATCACCCAACAGCAGAGGAGTATCGCGCAAGCCGAGCCGCCCTCGTGACCGTCGCGTTGTCAGCTCCCAGGCGCGGATCTGGGTGCGAACATTCCCGGCATCTTCGCCCGCGACATAGATCACCGGATAATGAGCCGCGACCTTGCACGCCACATCAACCGCAATGGTTGATTTGCCTGCCTCTGACGGGCCGATAAAAAGAGCAACAGTCCCGACGTTGAGATAGCCCTTGATCAGCGCACGAGGGAGCGCGATCTGATCAATGTCATCCCCCCAATGGATGGTCGTTGTCGGCTGCTGGGTGCCAGCACTCTCTGCGCTGCCCGTGGCCTGGGCAGTGGGCGCGGTGCCTGTCGCATCAACCGCCCCAACCGGCCATTTCATTACACCCTTGCACCGAGGGCAGTACCAGCCCGGTGTCGTAGTGCCAGGATAGTCATAATCCGACTTCGCCAGAAAGTAGTCACATCGAGGGCACCGAGCACACCCCTTGCTGTCAACCTTCGGGTCTTCGTTCGTGGGCGGCTCGGGCATCTCTAGCGGGTTGCTCCTGCCATACGCGATCCCGTCCTGTATTGTCTTGAGGGCGGATGTTCGATCCTTCGCACGCGGTGCGATCGCCGCGTCCAGTGCCGTCTCAATGTCGCTCTCGGAGAGATAGGGCAGTGCTCCCCCCGCCAATTTCGCCGCCTTAAGCAGATCCGCGTGCTTCTCACCGTCCATTGCGGTGACGGCCATCGTGATCGCCGTCGCCAGCTTCTGGCGTGCCCACGTCTCGGGCGATACGATCCCGCGTTGACGTATCGCCCGCCAACCCGACACCGGTGTCGGGTTGGCGTCGGGTACGTCCTGGCGCGGTCGTGGCGGGATGTCCTGGCGCGGTTGTGGCGTCGGGCTGGGCATCATCGCCACAAGGTCAGGCAGTTCATACAGCAGAGTCATATCGCACTGCACGAACACCACCGGGCGATGGGGGGCGTACTTCGTGTTGAAGGTTCCGGGTACCCGTAGGATGCGTACAAGGTCCTTTGCTGCTTTGTCGCCGCCCACAAACCTCACCCACGCCTCTTGCAGATCGGCGGCGATCTGTCGCTCGGCATCGTTCGCAATCAGGTGGGGCGTGCGCAGCAACCAATAGCAGTGGTATCCGCCGCCCGAGTCAATGATGATGCTGGGGGCGGCGCAGATGCTCTTCACGTATGCAAGAGCCTCCTCTTTGTCGCCGCCGAAAACCGCGTCTTTCGCATCAAAATCAGCGAACACACAATTGATCGCGGCGATGTAGGGCAGTTGCGCCCGTACCTCGTGCGGTTCTTTTGCTTCGCCGTGGGCGTTCGTGGGCGGTATGCCGGTCGTGGGGTGAATGCCGAAGTACAGATCACGACGGGACGGGGCGGCAAGAGGCCCATCAGCGCACGTCCACCAGTGCGTTTTCTTCCCGTCTATCGTCCAGTAGTAGCCGTGGGTACCGCCTCTATGAAGATGTGCAAGAAGGGTTGATATTGTCATCACTGCCCATTCCCCCTATACTGAGGAGGAGACGGCTCCTCGAATGGGCTGTTGTTTTTGAATGCCCCGGTCGCCGCGTCTGTGCAAGTTGAGACGGTCGGGGCATTGCTATAGTCACTGATCGCGGTGTTGTGCCGTAAGAGGAGGATATGAGAACGCTCTAGGCGGTTCACGTTCGCTTTAAGATGTTCGATCCTCACCAACAGGCACCGGATGCGCCAGGCGTCAGAGATGGGCGGCTGGGGCGCGAACGGATCGGTGATCGTGGTGTTGCAGGTAAAACAGGCTTCGGGTTGTTCCTGCTGAGGGTGCGTCCCGCCCCAGGTAAGTTCTGCACCGCAGGCTTGGCAGGTTGTCATTATCTGACTCATCGTGTACCTCTGGACTACGCGGCCCGCTTGGTCGCGTCGGCTGTGGTGATAGGTGTCGGATCGGGCAGCAAGCCACGAGCGCGGGCCGCTTCTCGGATAAGGCGGCGCATCACATCCGAACGGTTCCGCTCTTCAATGATCATCAGCGCATCCAGCACGGCCATATCTTCGGGGGCGAGGCTAAAACCTCGGATGATGGAAGTTCTACTCAT
>CAIXLU010000040.1 GCA_903920315.1 uncultured Oscillochloris sp. | reverse complement strand
CTTTAGCCCCACGGCGATACGATGCCGGGACGTTACCAACACGGGGCAGGCACCCCGCGTGACAGGGTGAGTTTTGCGGTAGTGCCTTCCATGCATATATTTCAAGAACGCTGCGCCCCACAGGCGCGACGTCACTCGCCCACCGGGGGTATTCGATGCCATTGCGCCCGCTGTGTAGGCATGCTAGGATGTGTCCGACCTATCAAATTTTCCCTGCTATAGTTTTCGAAAAAGACAATTTCGTGCCGACATTGCCCCCTCACCCCCTGCCCCTCTCCCACCGGGGGAGAGGGGGGATTTTTTTGCATCAGAGAGCGAATCGTTCCCCCTCTCCCGTTCTGGGAGAGGGGGCTGAGCGGCAGTAGACACCTTATGCTGCGACCGATCACCGTGCTGATGCTGAGCGGGCTGTGTTTCCTGGTAGCCCAGGGCACGGGCCTGCGGCTCTTCTTCCACCTGAGCTACCTGCTGCTCGGCCTGCTGATCCTGTCGGTGCTGTGGGCCTGGCTGAACCTGCGCGGCCTGGCGGTTGAGCGCGAGACGCTGACTCTGCGGGCGAATGTGGGCGAGTTCGCCCGCGAGCGAATCAGCATCCGCAACCGCTGGTTTATCCCCAAGCTCTGGATCGAGATGCGCGATGAGTCGAACCTGCCGCAGCACGGGGCCGGGTTTGTCACCTACCTGGGCGGCAGACAGCACGGGCGCTGGTTGGCTCGTACCCTCTGCACCATGCGCGGGCGCTACCGCCTTGGCCCAGCCACCCTGACCAGCGGCGACCCCTTCGGGATTGTGCGACTCAGTCGCACGATGCCCTCGACCAACGAGATTGTTGTCTACCCGCAGATGGTTGATCTGCCTGCCTTCTCTCTGCCTAGCGCCGAGTTGCCGGGCGGACAATCCACCCGCGCCCGCTCTTTTAACGTGACGCCGAACGTCTCTACGGTGCGTGAGTATGCGCCAGGCGACAGCTTCAACCGCATCCACTGGCGCAGCACGGCCCGCGCCGATCACCTGATGGTCAAGGAGTTTGATCTCGAACCTTCGGCAGATATTTATGTAGTCCTCGATATGCAGGAGCGCACGGTGGTGCGCGACACGCGAGTTCCACACCAGCGCCACGATGAGGAAGATGATGCGCGCAACCGCGCACCCTGGTGGATGCGTCAGCCCAACCAGCCCCCCGCGCTCGGCCAGACACTAGAGAGTACCGAGGAATATGCGGTGATGGTGGCAGCATCCCTGGCCCGCACGCTGCTCTCCCAGAACCGTGTTGTTGGCCTGGTGGCCTGGGGACAGCACCGTGAAGTCATCCCCGCCGAACGCGAGTCCCGCCAGCTTTTCAAGATTCTAGAGGCTCTGGCCATCCTGCGCGCCCACAGTACCGAGTCGCTGGCCGAAGTGCTGATCGCCGAGAGTCAGCGTTTCGGGCGCAACTCTACCCTGCTGATCATCACCTCAGCGATTGACGAACAATGGGTCAGCGCCCTTCAGCAGCAGCGACTCCGAGGTGTCCGCGCTGCTGTCATTTTTGTTGACCCCAGCAGCTTCGGCGGCATACACGACCCTGAGCCGACTCTGCGCCGGGTGGCCGAACTGCGCGTGCCGGTCTACCGTTTGCGCCAGGGCGATTCGCTGGCTGCGGCTCTTGTCAATCCGTTGAGCGTAGGATCGCAGAAGCATGCGCCCATCCCGTGAGTCGTCCTTCTCGCCGATGCTTAGGGAAGCGGAGCCTTATTCATTGTCCGATTGCGAGTGATCTATCACGCTGAAACCTGGCACCTGAAACCTAGTCTCGTGCCCTAATTCGCATAGGCGCTCGTATTCGCCTCGATCCATGCCGCCAGGATCGCGTGGTTCGTCGGCACGTGTTCCAGAAATGTGTGCCGTGTCGCCGTATCCATCGAGGCCGCCTGCGTTACGAGTCGTGTGTGCAGTCTCGCAAGCAGCGCGGGTGCCCGCACATCGTCAACTGCCCGTAGCACCTGGTATGTATCGTAGTAGGCGCGGAGGTGCCGCTCGTGTCCACCAAGATCGCCATCTGGAAGGGCGCTCAGTACTGGTGCGATATGGGCCAGTGCCCCAGATATGTTGCCCTGTGCCAATAACACATGCGCCATCGCGGCATAGCCGCAGAGTTGATAGACATCCCCAATCCCCAGCGCGTCCCGCAGGGTGCAATACTCCTCGAACATCATCACGGCGGCATCAATCTCCCCGCGTGCGGCATGGATATAGCCCAGGCTAAGCAGGTTGATCAGCTTGTAGTGACGGTCGCCGGTTGCACGAATCAGCTCCAGACTGCGCGTGATGTTGTCGTACGCGGTGTCCATGTCGCCCTGATGGTAAGCGCACTCGCCCAGGAGGGAGAACGCAATCGCCTCAGTCTGGCGATGAGCGGTGAGCTGGGCGAACCGCAACACCTGCGTGAGTTCCACGTGAGCCGTGGAGTAGTTGCCCAAAATGATGCGCAGCCCACCCAGATTGAGGAGTGTGACACCCTCGCCCATGTGGTTACCGATCTGCTGGTGCAGGGCCAGCGCCTGGGACTGGAAGGTCAGAGCCGCAGGGTAGTCGCCGATATTGTGTGAGATAAAACCCAGGCGACCCAGGGCGAGAGCCTCGCTCTGCCGCTCACCCAGGGCTCGGCTGAACATCAGCGCCTCTGCCGCGTATCGCCACGCGGTACCCCAGTCCTCCGATGCGTGCGCCATTGCCAGCAACCCCTCCAGTTCGGCCCGTCGTTCCCCGCTGGCCCGCACCCACGCAAGAGCAGGCTCGATCTGCGCACGTGCCTGGGGGTACCTACCCTGACGTGCGAGAATTCGCCCCAGGTGAAAACGAGCCGATGCGGCCCGAGCCGGGTCGTCCTCCGCGAGTGCGAGCGACCGCTCGGCGTCTGCCTGGGCCGCACG
>CAIXLU010000039.1 GCA_903920315.1 uncultured Oscillochloris sp. | reverse complement strand
GGGCGAGCAGATGCGCGGCATCGGTCAGATGCTGGCGGCCATGGACCGCAACGATGCGGTGCGGTTGATGGTGCAGGCCGTCGCCGGCGCCATGGGTGAGGGCTGACTCGCCCGACGTTTACGGCACGCCGATCTGCGGACTTTGCACTAGCCCTGCTGAGTCACTCAGCAGAGTGCTACAATGGGCACTCGCTGCGTCAGTGAAAGGATCTGCTCATGACCCTCACGCTAGAACTTCCCGTCATACCTATCACCATCAGCCCGCAGGGCGTAGCCCTCGTACGTGGCACGCGGGTGCCGATTGACACGGTGATCACCGCCTTTGGTCAGGGCGACGCGCCTGAGAAGATCTCCCAGAACTTTCCAACCGTGACGGTGACTGATGCCTACGCAGTGATTGCCTATTACCTCCAACACCAGGCTGTCGTTGATGCCTACGTGGCCGAGCGCCGCCATCGGCGGGATGCATTGCGGATGACTGTGGAGCAGCACGACCCGCACGGGCTGCGTGCGCGACTGCTGGCTCGTCAGGCTGAGTATCCCCAATGAGACTGCTCGCGGACGAAAACTTCCACCGTGCGAACACCCGTGGCTTGCTGCGGCAGATACCGGATCTTGACCTGGTGCGCGTACAGGATGTGGGCTTACGCACTGCCGATGATCCAACCGTACTTGCCTGGGCGGCCACGGAGGGCCGACTGGTGCTGACCCACAATGCGGAAACTCTGATTGCTGACGCCTATGCGCGGGTGCGCGCCGGGTTGCCTATGCCGGGGGTGATTGAGGTGAGCCAGGAATCTCCTATCGGGGATGTGATTGCTGATCTTCACCTGCTTATCGTGGGCAGCCAACCCGATGAATGGGAGGGTCAGGTACTCTTCGTGCCGCTGCGGTAGCCCGTACCCAATGGACACGTCGGGCCGTGACCCGTAGCTCTACTTCTGCCAGCGAAGCGGCGCATGGAACTATCCATGCGCCGTTGCTGACTCTGCTTCTCGTACAAAGTTCCAGAAATTCTTGTCGGGTGTGGTGATGGCCTCTGTATCCAAGAATCGGGTTCCGGTGGCCGATCCCCGGAACCCGACTCCCGAATCCGCCCGTGCGGGATTCATTCTCAATGCTGTGCGAACTTCTGGGAATCTGTCTTAGCGACCTTCCAACAATGTGGCGAGGCGGACGGCGAGGCCCACATACGCCTCGGGCGAAAGTGCCAGCAGTTCGTTTTTCACCGATTCTTCCACATCCAGCCCGCCCACAAATACGTGCAGATCCTCCATCGTCATGGCCCGGCCCCGTGAGAGTCCCTTGAGCGCTTCGTAGGGCTCGGGGTAGCCCACCCGGCGCAGGATGGTCTGCACCGCTTCGGCCAGCACCTCCGGGTGATTCGCGAGGTCGGCCAGCAGCGCTTCGCGGCGTACTGCTACTTTGCCCAGACCACGCAGCAGGCGCTGGTAGCCGATCAGGCTGTAGCCGAAGGCTGCCCCCACCGTGCGCAGCACCGTGCTGTCTGACAGGTCGCGCTGGAGCCGTGAGATCGGCAGTTTGCGGCTGAAATGTTCCAGCAAGGCAATAGCGATGCCCAGATTGCCCTCGCTATTCTCGAAGTCAATCGGGTTCACCTTATGCGGCATGGTCGAGGAACCCACTTCGCCAGGTTGCGGGGCCTGCGACAGGTAGCCGTCGCTGATGTAGCGCCAGCAATCCTGACTCAGATCGATCAGAATGGTATTGGCCCGCTTGATCGCATCGCAGAGGGACGCCAGTGTGTCGTGCGGCTCGATCTGCGTCGTCAACAGCACCGGCTCCAGATCGAGTGAGCGCACAAAGGCCATGCTGAACTTCTGCCAGTCTACATCAGGCAAGGCTGCGACGTGGGCGGCGAAGGTGCCAGACGCCCCGTTGAGCTTGCCGGTGAGTTTTATGCCACTCACATCGGCCACCGCACGGCGCAGACGCGCAAGGAAGACATTCATCTCTTTGCCGAAGGTGGTGGGCGTAGCTGGCTGGCCGTGGGTGCGTGCGAGCATCGGGCTGGCGGCCTCGCCCAGGGCCAGTTCGCGCAGGCGCGCCTCGATCAGGCCGAGGGCCGGCAACAGCACGGTGTCGCGGGCGTCGCGGATGAGCAGGCCATAGGTCAGGTTATTTACATCCTCGGAGGTAATGGCGAAGTGGACGACCTCCTTCCAGTTCCCTAGGCCGAGATCATCCAACCGCTCGCGCAGCCAGTACTCCACCGCCTTCACGTCGTGATTGACCTTGCGATCCCATGCGGAGATCGCCAGGGCATCGGCGTCGCTGAATTGGCGATAGAGAGCGCGCAGTCTAGCCTGCTGCGCCGCATCAAAGGCGGGCACAAACTCTACCCGTGGTGAGCGGGCCAGGAAGATCAGATATTCCACTTCCACGCGCACGCGGTAGCGGAACAGGGCGGCCTCACTGAAGTAGCTCACCAGGGCGGTCACATCATTGCGGTAGCGCCCGTCCAGCGGCGACAGTGCCGCCAGTCGGGACATATCATCAGTCATCAACAGCCTCCTCATTGTGCATATATCACTGATGGTGAGGGTACCATAAATCAGGAGGCAGGAGGCAGGAGGCAGGAGGCAGGAGGCAGGAGGCAGGAGGCAGGAGGCAGGAGGCAGGAGGCAGGGATTTCCGGATCCTTCATCCTTCATCCTTCATCCCTCCTCCCTCCTCCCTCGCCGCAGCGTGATGATCGTCGCCTCGGGAGGGCAGCCCAGCCGCAGCGGGATGCCGCCGATGCCCCGGCTTACATAGACCTGAGTTTTACCCGCGTGGTCCAGGCCCACTGGGTAGCGCCAGCCGTGACGCGGCAGGGCAAAGGAACCCAGCCAGGGCAAAGACATATGGCCGCCGTGGGTATGTCCCGAGAGCTGGAGGTGTACGCCGTGGGTTGCCGCCGTATCGGCCATGTCTGGTACGTGGCAGAGCAGGAGGGTGAACCCGTCGGCAGGACGACCCTTGAGGGCCGCATCCAGATCCGCATCGCCCTCCCAGACATCATCCACGCCGGCTACGGTTAGCTCGGCACCGCGCCAATGCAGACGGCGCTGGGTGTTCATCAGAAACTCCACACCCAGCGGGCGCAGGGCGTCAATCATTTCTGGCAGACCCTCCCAGTGATCATGGTTGCCCGCTACCGCGTAGACGCCCAGAGGTGCCCGCAGCGGGGCGAGCAACCCCGGCAGGTCGGCGATATTTTTGTGGTAGCTCACCAGATCGCCCGTAATGGCCAGGATATCCGGGGCTTCGGCCCGCATCTGGGCCACCGCCCAGCGCGTATTCTCAGCGGCGAAGCGGTGCCCCAGATGGAGGTCGCTCAGATGGCCAATCCGCAGCCCATCCAGGGCGGCAGGCAGGTTTTCAAAGCGTAGGCTGATCCGCTCTAGGCGCGGGTGGCTCGGCTCGTAGAGCATGGCGTAGGCGGCCCCCGCTAGCCCTGCCACGCCAAGGGCAACTGTCGCCAGTCGTCCGCTTCGCACTAGGAATAGCGCAGATAGTCCGACTGCCCCCGCGCCCGCCCCCAGCCAGCGCGGCGCGTAGCGCACTCGCCCCGGCGTTGGTGCGAAGGGATTCCCGTGTCTTGTTTTCTCTATACGTGGGGTGTTCATCATGTGGTTGGGAGATCTGCCTGTATCAGTTATGTTACGGTAACCGCTCTACAATTGCTTTTTGAAGGAATAAACGTTCTCATATAGAACTTTAACATCCCAGTGTACCATGTCCCCGATCTGGACGGTAGTACACATAGGGCATGAGCCAGGGCTGTTGCAAAGTCACACACGGAACAGGATACGGTCGAGTGCTGCCGCCATGGAGCAGGGATTTTGCTCATACCCTTGTCTTTCACAGTCAATATCTTGCATAAAGAGAAGCCGGGTGCTATAATCATCCCATTCAACGCTTGCATATATGTAAGATTAGAGTCACAGGCCGGGGGGCCACAGAGCCGCCCGCGCAAGGAGCGCCGTATGGCAGCGGTTCATCCCCTTCGCTCACCAGCGGCACGCACAGGCGGGCGCTGTGTTCATGTCAGCGGTCAGGCCGTTCACCTCTTCCGCTTCTCCTCTTCTCTTGGTCTTGCCTATGAGTACTTTTGCGATGTACCGACGGTCTTCAAACTGCTCCCCGACGCGCTCAATGTACACACCTATGCGGACAACCGCCATCGCCTGATCGTTGGTGCCAGTGACGGACACGGCCATACGATGGCGAGCGTTTTCGACCTGCTCGCGATTCACGAGCCAGGGCAGGCGATCCGCATCGTCCCCGATGATACCGGCCCACCAATCGAAATGCCTGGGTTGATCTTTAGCGGTTCCCTCTCCGCTGAGGCGATCTTCAGTCCTCAGGACGATGGCACGCACGTCGAGTATACCGTTGATATCGCGATGGACGTTCCCATTCCGCATATGCTGAACATGATGCCGCTTCACATCCTCCAGAACCTCGGAGAGCGGGGTATGGAGTATAAGATGTCGCAGATGATTTCCGGCTTCACCCGCAGCATTACCGATGATTTTCATACCTGGCTCAAAAGCGCGGCGTAGCGTGGCCTGAGAAGACAGAAACGGGGGGGCGAGCCGACAGGCTCGCCCCCCGTTTCTGTGCGTCCTCATTACTATCGTGCGCTCATCGCGCCCATGGAGGCAGATCCGCCGGGTTGCGGCGGGCATTCTCGCCCAACGGCGAGAGCCAGATCCGCCGGTACTCATCGTGTTCATCGCGCTGAATGTAGCCGTCGGCTACCAGATGCTCGATCAGATCCTCAATCGCGCTCTGGGATAGGTGGCGCAGGGCACCGACTTCGGGACAGCGGTGGGAATCCACTGGGCTGTTGGCGGAACCCTTGAGGACACGAGTCAGCCCGCTGCGACCGATGGGGAAGGGAATGTTGCTCAGACCATCCAGCGCCCGCTGCGCATCGTTGCGCGGGTCGGTAGTGCTGCGCGGGGGAATGGGCTGCGGCGCAGGGCGGGCCGTGCGGGTGATCCCCGAGCGCAGGCCGAGGTTCGGCGCGCAGATGTCGCAGACTGTCTTGCAGCGGGCCAGACGCTGTCCAAAGTGGGCAGCGATGCTGCGGTGGCGGCACTCGCTGGATCGGGCGTAGGTCGCCACCGCGTCCACACGCTGGATCTGGCGCTCCTGATAATCGGCCAGCAGCGCGTCAATCTGTGCGGCTACGTCGCTTGGCGCAGGGAGTTGCTCAATCAGCACTTGGCGCGGCCCGCCCCGATAGCGCAGGTAGCCCGCATCGTGCCAGCGCAACAAATCGCCCTCCAGGTTACTTGGCGACCAGCCCGCTCGCTTGGCCAGCAGCAGCAGGTCAACCTCCTGCCACGCCCCCACTTCCAGCCCGGCCAGCGCCGCGATCTGCGCGGCGGCGGCCTCGGGCGGCGGCGTCCCCGTCAGGCTCAAGCTCGCCGTCTCCGGGATGTCAAAGTGTCGCCGCAGCAGACCCACCCGCTCCAGCATGCTCAGCCCCACGCGCACCAGGGTGTCGTCATCCCCCGGCAGCGCCCGTTCTATCCGCTCCAGATCAACCACATCGAAGGTGCCACGCATCTGCTGGCGCAACGCCTTGTAGAGCATCCGCAGTTGGTCGCGGGTAATCGCCTGCTCTTGGAGCCACGTCGTTAGGCGGGCCTTATCGCTGGAGGCGTAGAGCAGCACGCAGCGGGCGGGTTGGCCGTCGCGCCCGGCTCGACCGGCCTCCTGGTAGTATGCCTCCACCGATTGCGGCAGGTTATAGTGGATAATCGCCCGAATATCGGCCTTATCAATGCCCATACCAAAGGCCACCGTCGCCACCAACACCCGCGTCTGGCCGCGCATAAAACGCTCCTGGGCACCTGCACGGTCCGCCACGTGAGCGTGGTAATGGTCGGCGGACACTCCCGCGTTGCGAAGTACCTGTGCCAACTCCTCACACGCTTGGCGCGCCCGTGCGTACACAATAATGGGGCCAGTAACGTCCCGGCAAAGCTGGATGAGGGCAAACTGCTTCTCGTCACGACTGGCGGCGCGCAGCACCTGGAAGTAAAGATTCGGGCGGAAGACCGAGGCCAGCACCGCCTCACTCTTGCCAAGCACCTGGGCGACCTCGGCCTGCGTCTCCTGCGAGGCGGTAGCAGTTAAGGCCAGCAGTGGCGGGTGGCCTAGCTCCTCAATCGCCTGCCCAATAAAGAGGTAGTCGGGACGGAAGCTCAACCCCCACAGACTCAGGCAGTGAACTTCGTCCACCACAAACAGCGAAACGCCGCAGCGCTTCAGGGCGTGCAGGAAGGCTCGCTGGCGCAGCCGCTCCGGGGCGATATAAACCAATTTGTAGACACCCGTGGCGATCTCGTGCAGGCGCGTAGCCACATCGCGGGTACTCAGAGTCGAGTTAATCAGAGTCGAGCGTTCCCGCACCGTCTCCGACATGCCATCAAGCTGATCTTTCATCAGAGCGATCAGCGGGCTGACCACCACCGTCGCCTGGGGCAGCAGCATCGCGGGCAACTGGTAGGTGAGCGACTTCCCGGCCCCAATCGGCATCACCGCCATCGTCCGTATGCCGTGAAGGACGTTGTGGATAACACGGGCCTGGTTGGGCCGAAACTCCTGGAGGCCAAACGACTCGCGCAGCATGCGGTACGCCTCGTCGGGGAGCAGGGGTGCCGGTGGCGGGGCAGGCTCAGGCAGATCGGGCGCATCGGGTTTGAGCCGCTCGAAACGCAGTCCCAGTTCACGCAGCAAATTAGCCCGTTCAAGCGACTCGTGATCAGCAAGCTGGGCGCGCAGAGAATCGGCAGCAATGCGATCCTCGGCCAGTTCGGCGGCACACAGAAGAATCTGGAGATCAGCGATGCTAGGGGCGAAATCGGGGCGCAGCATCAGGGCATCAATCTGGCCACGGGCAGCCTCAGGATCGCCCTGCTCAAGAGCCAGTTCCGCCAGACGGCGCACCGCCGCCAGGTTATTTGGGTCGCGGACAGCCACAGCGCGGTACTGATCGGCGGCCTCGTCAGAGCGGCCCTGAGAGCGCAGAGAGTCGCCGCGCAGCAGCCACGCACTCATCTCCTGGGCCGGATCCTCAGCCATCGCGTCAATAGCCAGATCCAGTTCCGCGTAGCGGTCGGCAATCATCAGCGCCCGCAGGCGCAACTGACGGCGCGTGACGCTGGTGGGGCGCTCAGAATCGATCTCCGCAAGGATGGACAAAGCCTCGTCACCATGGCCGAGATCAACCAGCACCCGGGCGCGGGCCTCACGCAGCGTCACACTCGTCGGCTGATCAACCAACCAGGCGTCGAGGTAGCGCAGCAGGGTGTCGCTCTCATCCCAGCGGTTGAGGTAGCTCACCAGCCGCTTGCGCGATTCACCGGCGATCAAGCTCAGCGCCACCGGGGCGATGTCGAGGATCGGGTTGGTCGTAGAAGGTACCGTCATCGTCATAATGCGTGATCCGTGATCTGTGATGCGTATCCATCCATGATACCACGCGAGAGGGTCAGAAGGTTACGGTCACACCTCGTACTCACCCATCTGGTGCGGGATGGGCACGTTGGCATCTACAACGCGATACTGATAGCCCACCGTTTGGGTGTGCGCTACGGAACGACGATTACTACAAACCGCCACGCTAACCCCTGACCCCTGACCCCTGACCCCTGACCCCTAACCCCTGACATCTTATTTGTTGCAGATTTGCACTATCATGGGGGCGGGCGCAGAACGTCCTGCGGCCATGTTTCAGTGCAGAGAGCGACACACCGCCTATGGCTGATTCCTCCCTCCACATTCTTATCGTTGATGACTCGCCGGAGGATCGCTACACCGTCCGCCGACTGCTGCGTGCCGATCCCCGTATCGTGACGATCACAGAGGCGGATCGGGGTGATCGTGCTCTCGCCATCTGTCAGACCACCCCACCCGACTGCGTCCTGCTCGACTATCACCTGCCGGATATGGATGGCTTGGAGGTACTTGCACGCCTGCGCACCCAGCGTGATGTGCCGGTAGTGCTGCTCACCGGTGTCGGCAACGAGTCGCTCGCCGTGGACGCGCTCCATCGCGGTGCCCAGGATTACGTGGTCAAAGGTATGCTCACCCCTGAACGGCTGGGCCTGACCATCGAGCGTGCTGTTGCGACCGTTCAGTTCGCCCGCGAGCGTGACCGCACCCTTGCGCTGCTGACCACGACGCTGGAGACACTCCAGGCCAGCGAAGCCAGATACCAGACCTTGTTCGAGACCATGACCCAGGGCGTGGTCTATCAGGCCGCCGATGGTCAGATCATCGCTGCCAACCCTGCGGCGGAACAGATCTTGGGCATGACCCTGGCGCAGATGCAGGGGCGTACCTCCCTCGATCCGCGCTGGCGGGCCATCCACCCGGATGGCAGTGACTTCCCTGGTGAGTCCCACCCAGCGATGGTTGCGCTGCGCACCGGCCAGGCGGTGCGGCATGCGGTGATGGGCGTGTACGATTGGGATCATGACACCTACCGTTGGATTGACATTACGGCGGTGCCGCAGTTGCACCCTGGGGAGGATGCGCCGAGGCAGGTTTACACCACCTTTGACGACATCACCGAGCGCGTGCAGGCCGAAGAGGAACTGCGGGCCTCGACCGCACAGATCCAGGCGATCTCACGGCGACTGGTGGAAGCCCACGAGCGCGAGCGGCGGGCCATCGCCCGTGAACTGCACGACGAGGTGGGCCAGGTGCTCACCGGCATGAAGCTGACTCTGGAGACGACGATGGGCGATGTCCCTCCGACGCTTCGTCCCACGCTGGAGAGCGTCTGGGAATCCATCACCGAGTTGATGAATCGTGTCCGTGCGCTTTCGCTCGACTTACGCCCGGCCCTACTCGACGATATGGGCCTGATACCGGCCCTCACCTGGTATCTGGATCGTTATACACCGCGCACCGGTGTACAGGTTGTACTCCGCCACGAAGGTGTCAATGGTCGCTTTCCCGCCGAGGTGGAGATCGTCGCGTATCGGATCATTCAGGAGGCGCTGACCAATATCGCACGCTATGCAGGCGTGGTGGTCTCCCGCGTGCGCCTCCGTGCCGACAGCACGCACCTGATGCTACGGGTGGATGATGCAGGGCGTGGCTTTGATGCAGAGGCGGTTCTGGCGGCACGGACGACGGGTGGGCTCAGCGGGATGTACGAGCGGGTGCAGTTGATCGGCGGGGTGCTGACAATCGAGTCCGCGCCGGGGCAGGGGACGC